>JBILJP010000174.1:0-10033 GCA_044377135.1 Fluviicola sp. | reverse complement strand
TTCATTTCAGGAGTTGCAAACGGAACCGCAATATTTTGTGCCATCGGTTTGTCAGAATCTAAAAAACCAATCATGCGCTCAATTTTATCTTCCGGAATCTCTAATGGTTGCGGATTTTTTCCGGTGGCCATCTGCAAAGTGTCTGTCAAATGCTCCACCATGCGTTGAGCTCCCATGTTTCCCCATTGAGCTTTCGTGTCGGGAGTGAGCTTGTTGAGGTAGGATAAAATACTTTCTAAATCGGTATCGATGAACATAACGCAGTGTTTTGAGATGAATGAATTAGCTTTCCGAAGCGCCGGGAAGCGGTAATTGGTGTTGTTGAAAATAACCTTTTCCCGCCAGAACATGCAAGCTCTTGGGGATAATCTGAATGTTGATTTCTTTGCGAACGTCAAACGGTTCACCATCGTAATGAGCTAATGGAACTTCCAGGTGTATCCGGGCTTTTTCAAAAGACACGATGCGGATGTGTTTGGAACCTTCGATGCGTTTAAAAAAGAAGCGTGAAAGGATGCCAAGTGTTTTCCAAAAAGCAAACTTGGAAAGCATTACAAATTCCATTTTTCCGTCATGAACGTTCGATTTCGGAGAAATACAAAACCCGTTTCCGAATTCGGAGGAATTGGCAATGGAACACAAGAGGTATTTTCCTTTGATCGTTTCATTTTCCAGCTGAATTTTCATTTTGGGTGGGTTGTACGAAAAATACTCTTCGTATACCAATTGTGCATATCCCCAAAAACCTCGAATATGGTATTCGTCGAATCGTTTGGCGATAAACGCATCAAAACCGTAACCGCCTACACCTAAAAAAGGTTTGTCGTTGGCCAAACCCGTATCCATCAACAAGCTATACAAGCCATTGATGTTTTGAATGGCTTGTGGTGTTTTAAGCGGAATTTTTAAATGACGGGCCAACCCGTTTCCAGATCCGGTAGGAATGATTGCCAAATGACATGTCGTGCCTACCAATGCTGTTCCTACTTCATGCACCGATCCGTCGCCGCCAACGGCACACACAATGTCAATGCCCTCGCGGGCCGATTCTTCTGCAATGGATTTAGCGTGTTTTTTGTATTGGGTTATGGCAATATCGTACTCAAAAAGCGAATGATCCAAATGCTCCTCAATCATTTGCGGAACTTTGGCTTTTTTGACGCCCCCCGAAATCGGATTGATGATAAAACGGATCTTTTTTTTCATTTCACGTGCGTTTGATTGTGAATCAAATCACGATTGTAACGTTGAATGATCGCTCTGAGTTGACGCGTCATCGCTTTTGCTTTTTTACTGTTCAGCGAAAGAGAATGTTTCGAATTGGCGCCTTTTCCGGCAAATTTTCGCAAACTGCGCGGTTCATCGCCCGAGAAAACCAGCATGTATTCGTCTTCAAAGTAATAGTACGATCCTTCCAGATACGTCACTGCTTCTTTTCGTTTACCCGAAAAATACGATTGTCCGATGGAATAATAACGCGTTTTGATATTCACCAAATCCAAAATGGTTGGCATGATATCGATTTGCTGAAAGATTATTTTCTCGCGTTTCTTGGGCAATTTCCCTGCTTGCGGATGAAAGAACAGGATAGGAATGCGGTACATCTGCGTACGTTTGCTGTAGAACGAACTACTGGTAGAAGGCGTGTGATCTGCTACCAATACAAACAAGGTGTTGTTGTACCACGGTTCTTTCTTAGCTTGTTCAAAAAACATCTTCAAACTCACATCACCGTAATTGATTGAACGGCAAATAGGGTATTTTCCGCTGCGCAATTTTCCTTTCCAATGAGCGGGCACAAAGTAGGGGTGATGTGACGACAAGGTAAACAACGTTGCAAAGAAAGGCGCTTTCTGTTTGGTGAGTTGTTTGGCTGTCCAAGGGTTGAAGTATTCGTCCAAAATTCCCCACGTTTTGTCAGAATGTTTGTCGTTACCGTATTCGAATCGTCCGAAGTATTTCTCAAATCCCGACTGCTTGGCGAAACTATTGAAACGCATGGAACCGTTCGTAGCTCCGTGATAAAAGGCTGTTGAATAACCATTTTCTTTCAAGATTCCCGGCAAGGTTTGAATGGCGTTACTGGCGTAAGGAGAAGAAATATACGGGTTGTCCATCAACGTAGGAAGCGAAGCCACAATCGCCGGAACGGCTTCAATTGATTTTTTACCGTTGGAAAAACCGTATTCGAACGTCCATGATTCGCCAATGAGTGAATCTAAGAAAGGTGTAAAACTGGTCGTATCATTAAACGCGCCTACCCATTCATTCCCGAAACTCTCAAGCATGATCACCATCACGTTGGTTTTGTCGGGCAACAGGTTTTGTGGAACAGATTGCCTTACCGGATTGTATAAGTCGCGTTCGGCTTTCAAGCTCATGTATTCTTTTTCCACCAAATCGTCTTTACCGTACGATTTCACAATGGTAAAAGGCGTATTGAGAATCAGGGCGGTATTTTGTGGTTCGGTATACAATGTCGCATCAATGATGTTGACCGGTTTCAACGACAAACCACCGCGACCAACCAAAATAACGATGGGTAGGAGGATAAAAAAGAAGAGCGTTTCTTTTTTCCAGGAGCGCTTGTAAGGACCGTTTTCAAAACGTTTGGAATCGGTTTTGCGATAAAGCCAGCCCATGGCAATGAACAACACAATAAAACAAACAATCAGTACCCAGAAATCCTTAATGAAGGTAGTGAGTAATTGTCCAACATCATTTCCTGCAGATACAAGCGCAAACAAATCGGCTGTTGATCGTTTTTGGGTAAAATTGAAATATTCCGTATCAACAAGGTTAAGACTTACTGCCGCCAAAAACGGAATGTAAAAGGTGATTTTTTGCAACAACTTATACCAGCGATTATCCCGAAACGGAAGTGGTAAAATAGACAAACAGATGTAGGGCAAAAAGATCAGACAGATAGTAATAAGGTCAAACCAAACACCTGCAAACCAATCAGAAACTGTTAGCTGGCTGAAAGAACTACTGTTATTAAGGTAAAAAATAACACGTGTTACCGTGAGGATGATCGTCACCACCAAAAGTCGCACTAATAGCGATTGAATGTACGGAGGGAAATAAGCGCGCCATTTTTGGAACATGATACAAAAATAAACATCATTTCGAGCAAATGCACACCAAAATAGACGAAAGGTTGGTTTCGTATGCGATTCGGGGATTGTATTGAGGAAACCACTGTAAATGTTTACCAGTTTTTTTGCTACAGATGGCACGGATTATCACAGATATATTTGTGAATTTTATCTTTTTAACATCCGCTTGCGGATGGTCTGTATCTGTGAAAATCTGCGTCATCTGTGGCTGAATAATTTTTAAAGAAATCATTTTAACGAACGTACTTTTAAAACATGACATCACAGGTTACATAGACTTTGTTTTATCTTAGCGCCGATTAGATCTTACCGATTATGAAAATTATTCTTACTACATTATTGTTGGCATCCACACGTTTGCTGGCACAATCTCCTCAGGCATACCAATGGTTCACGGCTTCCGGAAAACCTGTTTCATTTGAAAAAGTAGTAAAGGCATCCTTGCCTGCAGATGCCGTTTTTTTCGGCGAATTGCACGATGATCCTATTGCACATTGGATGCAAAACCTGTTGGCGCAAGAACTCTTTGCCAAATATGGAACTCAATTGAAACTGGGTGCCGAAATGTTTGAACGCGATCAGCAAAAAGCCGTAAATCGTTTTTTGAGTGGTGAATGGAACGAAAAAACCTTGCAGGATTCGTCTAAAATGTGGTCCAATTTCAGTTCGGATTACTTGCCGTTGCTGACGTATGCGCGCGACAAGAAAATTCCGTACATCGCTACCAATATTCCGCGCATGTATGCTTCGCGCGTCTTCAAAAAAGGTTTGTCTTCACTCGATTCAATTTCCGAAACCGAGAAAAAATGGATCTGCCCGTTGCCGTTTCCAATGGACACAACGCTTTCCCAATACAAAGAATTGATACAAATGGGAAAAGACATGCACGGCAACGGATTGAACTTTGCGTTGTCGCAAGCCATCAAAGATGCAACAATGGCCTATTCCATGTTGGAAAACTGGCAGGAAGGAACGCATTTCCTTCACCTCAACGGTTCGTATCACAGCGATTTTCACCAAAGTATTGTTTGGTACCTGCAACAAGCCAAACCGAATGTAAAAGTCATCACTATTTCTACGGTGACGCAAGACAATCTGAAAAAGCTGGATAAAGAATTTTTGCAAAAAGCTGATTTTATTTTGGTGGTGCCGAACGGGATGACCAGAACAATGTGATAAAATTTACTCTTCCCATTGTTGGGGTCGCGTCAGCCTCAGGCTCTGATAGCGACCTAATAAATGAAGATCTCTAATAGATTAAAACAAACAAAATAGGCTCGGAGCATTCCGAGCCTATTTTATTTTATCCAAGGTTCGCGATCAGCCTCAGGCAGACGTGAACCCATACTGAATGAGTGTTGAATTATTTCACCTGATCTGCCTTTTCCCTTGCCTTAGCCATAATGCCGTCGGCTTTTTCCTGGGCTTCGTCCTCGATCTTTTTAGCTTTATTCTCAGCTGTTTTCTTCGCTTGTTTACAAGACACGTCTGCTGCTTTTTTCTTGATCGGGTTGCTTCCAGCTTCTTTGTAAGCCGCGTCACAGGCATTTTCACCTTCCTGACGTGCTTGATCGGCAACCTTTTTCGCTTCCGATTTTACTTTGTCGGCCTCTTTTTGCGCTTTGTCAAGAATCTCTTGTTTTTTCGCATTGAGGTCTTCTTTTACTTCGTTGACCTTGTCATTCACAATTCCTTTGATGGAATCTTTCGCTTTGTCAACCAATTCTTTTCCTTGTTCCTTCAAGTTGTCTTTTAGGTTTCCGGTAGCTTTCAACAACGCTTCTTTAAAGTCGGTCGTGATTTTTGGCTTCGTTACTGTTCCGCCTACCAATGCTTTCACCGGAATCACATCAGGAATACTTCCAACGTTCAGTTTCGGAACCACGCCGTTTACTTTCGACAATCCTTGTTCAGCCAATTTGATCATCCCCGACGGAATCATTTCTTTCGGGATGTTCATCGTCATTTTGTAATCGATGGCTTGTTCAAAAGAGGTAGAACCTTCCACACGTGTGTCAATACCGGACATCATCACATTAAACGGACTCAACACCACTTTTCCATCCGTGAATTTGAACTTCGCTTTCACGTCTTTGATGGTTTGATTGGCCAGTTTACTGATTTTTAATTCTTCACTCAATTTTGTAAATGGTTCAAAACCTGAAATTGTTACCATGTTGGTGAACAAATCACCACCACCTGTCAATGAAGAGTAAATCGGCTCTAGATTTTTGGTCAACGATGATTTCATATCGAGGTTCGATGAAATTTTACCTTTCGTGTACTTGGCGATTGGCGCCAGTTTATCGATACTCACAAAGTTTTTCGCCAATGTTTGAATATCGATGTCTTTCAGGTTATAACCGAAATCAATTCCCGGTTTGTTGTGATCTTTGGTATTGTAGCTTCCTTTCAAACCAACAGTTCCGCCCATGGTTTGCATGGTCATGTTGTTCAACGAAGCCACTTCTTCTTTCATGTTCACGTTTCCGTTTACATTGTTGATGTCGATACCGTTGTACTTGATTTTCTTAATAGATGTATTGAGGTTGAAATCCACATTCTCAGGTATCAATACCGGTTCGCCTTCCGCGCTGGAAGCTTCAGTTGCAGGAGCTGTAGCTGAGCTTGTCGAACTTCCCGTAACACCCATTAATTGATCGAGGTCGAGGTTGTTGCTATTGAACGTAAAGTCACCTTTCAGTAATTCGTTTCTGAAAATGTAGCCCATGTAGTTGTCAATGGTTCCGTTCACGGCAAAATCGCTTTTACCCATGGTGGCATTCAGCTTTTCAAGTGCCAAGTTTTTCGGACTGAAACGGAAGACCATGCTCGAAATAGCTACATCTTCTGCCAAATCTTTGCTTTTGTACAACATGTCAAACAATTCCAACGTACCCAAAGCTTTGAACGCCTCGTAATCTTCGCGTTCCAAGGCACTCATGCGTCCGTTTACAACAACATCGGCATTCAGTTTTCCTTTGTACGATTCACCTTCGGCCAATGGCATTACTTTACCCAATGTTGCCAGGTTGATTTTCGCCAGTAATTTAGAATCCAGCAACGGATCGGTGAGCGGGTTGCGCATTTTCAAGCGTGCATCAATCACGTTTCCTACAAAGTCAGCGTGAAATTTATCCACATCCAAGGTCATTTTGTCCAGGTTTTCACCTCCGGCAAATGTTGATCCGGCATCAACTGTAATGTTGCTGATAGTTCCCGGAAGGTCCGGATATTTGATCGAAGCTTTGTTGACATTCAAACCAAAATCCCAGCCCGGCATGTTTTTATCGTCCATTCGACCTTTTACTTCACCGCCCATTTTCACATTTCCTTTCGCAATCATGCTTTCATAGCCCGATTGGTAGAAACTAGGAACCAATGATAACAGATCTTTGAAGCTGATTTCTTTGGCGTTCAGTTTCAAATCCATTTGATCGTGATCTGCCAACATTTCGTAGAATCCGTCGATTCCGAATTTGAAGTTATTCAACTCGAAGTTGTTTTCCTTTAAGGTGAATTTGGAAGTTGTTGCACCAAATTCCATCAAAAGTGTAGCGTCTGCTTTGGTTTTTACTTTCGACAGGTAGCTCAATCCTTCCATTTCGTAAGTGAGCTCATCCATGGTAGTGGAAGTAACGAAATCAACCACATCTTCGGTTAAATCTCCGCTTCCGGTATGATTGAGATTTTTGATTTTGGCGTACATGTCACCCGCTTGGTCATCATATACAAGGTTGATGTTGTTAAGGGTGTATTCTTGCAACGAAAGTTTAAATTTCGACGGCTCTGCTTGTTTTTCTTCCGGTAATTCTTCGGTTGGAATCACAATATCGTAATTTGCTTTTCCTTCAGGAGAAACACGTACATCAAATGTTGCATCGGTAACGTGTACTTCGTCGATTTCAATCTGATCGCCACCGATGACATCCCATAAACCGACATGTGCCTCAATTTGTTTGATTTCCGCCAACTTAACGCCTTTGAATTCCGTTCTACCTGTTACCGAAACATCATACAACTGAATGGTAACATTAGGAAACGTACTTAAGAAGGTAAGATCGAAGTCTTTGATTTCAACATCGGCTTTCAACATGGTATTCACTTCATCCAATACCAATTCCTTGATTTCATCTTTGAAAACAATCGGAATAATGATGATAGCCGCAATGAGGAACAGGATGGTATATCCGGTCCATTTCAATATGCGGCGAAACCAGCTTTTCTTCTTTTTTACCTTTTTTTCTTTTGCTGCCATTGCGGAGTTTGTTAAGGATTACGAAATTTGTGACTAATGTTGTTTTCTACGTAGTGTAGAAGTTTATATCAAACGCTAAAATAATGGATTTATTGAAACAGTTGGTGCTCGCAGGGTTTATTGTTGTTGCCCTGCCGGTTACAGGTCAAATTTCCACGGGAAAGGTGGAAGAAAAAACGGTTGTTGAAGAAGAACCACCGAAACCGCGCCGTGTTCCTACGGAAGGAATGGATGAATTTGTCTTTTATTTGGGAGCGGGTAGGGTGTATGCCAATCGCACACTTGAATCGAATAAAGCGCCTTTTGGAGCGCCACTTGGAATTCGCGCCGATGAAACAGGATTGAAATCGTGGTCGTACCAGGTTGGAGTGCGCAATCGGGTAACTAAATTTGTTTCTTACGACGCCGGTTTTGCGTTGGATCGTTTCGGTGAAAGCTATGAATACGATGATCCCAATTCGGATAGTACCTTCAGTTATACTTCGCGTTATTCTTATTATGCGATGCCGATCCAGGTGTTTTTTACCTACGGAAAGGATTTGCGCATCTTTGCCGGCGGCGGAATTCAACCGCAATTGTTGGCGGGTTACCGTCAGGAACGAAAGTGGAACAGCACGCTTGGTTCGGCCGAAGAGGAAACACTAAAAGGCAAGAACGGATTCAACGGATTTGGAATGGGGCTAATCGCTTCAGCGGGCTTTCAATGGCGATTGAATAAAAACACATCGTTGTATGTTTTGCCATCATGGGTGTGGAACCTGAGTAGTACCTACGACGATCAATCCGATTACATCCACAAATCGCATTCGTTTAACCTGAAATTCGGTGTAACCGTTCATTTGAAACAGCCGTAAAACAAAAGGCCCGGGAAATTCCCGAGCCTACTGATATTTTTATGTTGGGGTCGCGTCAGCCTCAGGCTGATCGCGACCTTTTTAATTGTATTATATAACAATCAATTATCATTCTGAAACGGCATCTCGTCCGGTTGCGACCCGAATTGCTGCACATCACCGTCAAAAAACACCAGCAATTGTGCCGAATCGCGTAAGAAATCGATTTTACCAACCACAATTCGGTTGATTTTTAATCCGGTGCGCTCCTGAACATCTGCCATTAATTCCGCATAACGTTCCGGTTTGATCAGGTCAATTCGTTCGTAAGTAATGACTTTACGGGTTTCATGACGCAACAACCACAAATTCTCCAATCCGAACGTGATCAGAATCAAAACCCCGTTGATCAAGCCCATTTCTGCCAAACTGATCTTGTTGGAAGAAAGTGCATTCACCACCGAAATACCAATCACCAAAAACAAGTAAGTCATTTCCTTGATCTCGATACCTTCCGTTCTATAGCGTAGAATACTGAAGATCGCAAAAAGCCCCAAGCCCATTCCTGTGTCGATATCTAATTTTTTCAAGCCGAAGCACAAGAAAAAGGTAATCATACCAATCAGGTAGTACGTAAACAAATAATCTTTTCGCTTGGCTTTTTGGTAATAAAGGAATCGAATCATAATGGTCAACACCACCAGATTCAATGCCATTCGAAACAGCAAACTGTAGAAGTCGTTGTTGAAATAACTGATACCCAATAATGTGTTGTCTGCTTTCAGGAGAATGTTATGCATTTTTTGTTAGTTTTTTAATAAACAATCGTTTGGTTTTAAAATGATTCGATTTAATAATATCGTTTCCGTACAAATCCATCATCCCGAAACAAAATTTGGAGATACGAAACGGGCGGATTTGTTTTTCTTTCATTAATTTATAAAAGGGAGACGTGCGATTGAGTTTTGGTTGCTTCAATTCGGCAATCACTACATCAGATAAACTTTGGTTATCTACATCCGTTGAATCCAGTGAGCCGTTTGTAATATCAAAGTCGATTGTCAAACGCTCTTCACTGGTCTTATTCACCAAGGTGATTCTGCGGTAACTGTTCACCATTACAGGTTTCAAATGCACGTTTTCATGCAAGCGTGTTTGAAGAAATGATTTTGCGTCATCTTCAAATTTTTCAGTGAAGCCACCAATAGAAATTCGTTTTTTATCTGTTCTGCCTTTGATCTTTTCTTTCACTTCCAAAAAAGAAGCATTGGTGTCCAAATACGTTCGAATGCGCACTTTGAATCGGTGCGGAATAGCGCGGTGATGATCGTTGAAAAAGCGGTACTCTTCATTATCGAAATACTGACTTGTATAAGCAAAAATGACTTTCCCTTCTATATTCAATACATCATAGTAGGGCATCATCGTCGTTAAAATCTCAGGAAGATCGCCCAAATGAAACGCAAATTTCTCGTCTGTCCGATTCATTAGCGGCGCGCGCGACAACTCTTCCAGACTAATGCCGTGGAACTGGTGCAATAATGTTGTTAACGTTTCCTTCATGATTCGGTCAAATATAGTTAAAGTACTAAACAAACATCGATACTATGATTAACCTTTAGTTAAAAGGTTTGATTTTGTACTCTAATCTACCATTTTCATCGTTGAGTTAGATGTTGTTTTTAGAAACAACTTGTATAGTTAATATGCGCGATCTTAGGATACGTCCACTGGGTGATGGTGTTTTTGAAAGAATGGCTTTGCATTAGACCGTAACTTATGATTTTACAAATCGGGCCCGGCTCTTTTTTTCTCCGGTTAAA
>JBILJP010000173.1:0-10055 GCA_044377135.1 Fluviicola sp. | reverse complement strand
TCCGACTCTTCGCTTTGGTAACAAAACTGTTGTTTACAAATAGATCCAACATTGTTGTAGTTCAGCGTGTGAGTTCGTTTGGGTTCTATGCCTGCTTATTGAAAGTGGTGATTCGACTTCGAAAACGAACACATTATTTCTGTTATGACCTGGATGATGCGATCTATGAAGAAATGACCAGTGATGCCCAAATTCGCTGGTTTATGCAGCATGTTCATCAAGTGATTGTGGGGAGTGAAGAATTGGTGTGTTATGCCAAACAATGGAACAGCAATGTACGACTGATCACCACACCGGTAGTTGCAACCGATTTAAAGGCTTCACCAACGGATTCAAGTCAACTTACACTCGGGTTTATCGGTTGTTATTGGGGAACGCATTATAAAAATATGCAAGATTGGGTATTGCCGGCATTGATCAAACTCGATTTTCCGGTTACACTTGAAATTATCGGCGCTGAGAAAGAAAAAGAACGTCAATTAACGGAAAGATTTCTCGCCGGAAGTTTGGTTACACTATACTTTAAGCCAATCAATAACTGGATGGACGAAGATGAAATCAATACTGCGATGCTGAATTGGGATCTCGGATTAGCGCCATTGAATGATTCGGTAGTTTGTCGCGCCAAATCGGCATTTAAGGTGAAACAATACCTCAATCTGGGAATTCCGGCAGTGTCTACCATTGTTGGTGAAAATCCGAAGTTTATCAAAAACGGTCACAACGGATTTTTATATGAAACCATCGATGAACTGAAAACTATCCTCACAGCGTTTTACCATTTACCGGAGCAGGAACGCATCTTCTTACGAAGCAATGCAACAGATTCTGCAAGTGAATTTCAGCTTGAAAACATCAGCAAAGAATGGATCAACGCGTTAAAGGACCAACAGCGGTAAGTCCCATATCACGCAACATTTGTGGGCTGTAAATACGGAATTTCGTAACCGCAGGATCGTAGAAGAAACGATACATCAATGCGCCTTTTTTTGTGATTTTCGGTGCGTAAGCATAAACGTCTTTTACGTTCGGTGTATAATCATCAATAGCACTTTGGTAAATGGAAATATCTTGTGATCGTCCTTCAGGACTCAATTCAAAGACATGATTGAGCGCTTCGGGAGTAGTTTCACCGATGTAGTCAAACCATTTCCATTGAAACATCAGCGATAAATGTCCATCGGTGGTCGACGTAAAATAACTGCGCCATCCCGAATTGCGAATGCGGTAATCGATGATGATGTCTTGTTTGTCGGTTGACGTAATGGAAGCAAAAGACACGTCCAACGTGCGTCCCGGACTTGAAGGAACAACAATCGGGTCCGAAATTTCGTCGATTGCTCCATCGTAGTAAAAGAAGTAGTTGTAATTACCTACATACCCCATTTCAACCGATTTGGCCACTTTTCCTGATTTAATGGCTTCGTCTTCGGCAAACTGCATGCGATTTATAGTAATGATGGCATCTTCGATACTATCGGCATTGATGAACGCTTTGTACACTTTGTAAGTGTATTTTTCTTTTTTATCAATTTTTAATTTCGATTCGATTTCGCTTTTGTAACGTTGGTCGAACGGTTTGTTTTTGACTGGTTTTTCAGCCTTTTCCTGTACCGGTTCTGCCTGGTTTTCGCCACTGCATTGCACAAAAAGAACGCTTAACAGCGCTGAAAAAAGAAAGATAGAAAGGATTTTCATCATCATTAATATTCGATATCTAAACTAAAACGGTTCTTAAAGTCGAAAAGGTTGGAATTTTTCTTTGCCATTTTTTCAAAACGGTCATTTCCTGTCAGGAATTTTGTCTCTTCCTGCAATTCCGTTGTTACTTCCAGGTTGATTTCCAGGTCGTAGTTTTGCAATTCCTGCCGTAAGTGAATCAAGATAGCTCCAATGGCATTTTCCATGCGTGTTTTTTGCATTTCGCTATCCACTTCCAACTGATAACGTACAGCATCGATGGCTTGAAGATCGCGTTTCACCATGATGTGATACACCTGATCGTTGCCGTTGAGTTTTTCAGAATGAGCTTGTGTTTTCCACAAACGGATCAAATCGTCTCGCTCAAACGGTTTACGCGGTAAATCACTGGCTGCAACACCTGCTTTTTCCTTTTGCTGTTCAATCATGTGATTGATGGAAAGGTGCGTTGTTTGCAGTTTTCCGGTTGGAGCCGAAAGTGTTTTTGCTTCTTGTTTGAGATTAAAAACAGGACGTTCTGTAGGAACGGAAGGTTTGTTTACAGGCTTACTTGGTTCATTGCGCAACGACTGTCCTGCATACGGAATGATAAGTACCGGATCAGTTAGGGATTTTTTTTTTCGAGCTCACTTTTAATCGAACACAATTGCATGAGAGCCATTTCAACGAGCAATCGCTGGTTCTTGCTGGATTTGTAGTCGACATCGGTTTTACTCAACACCCCCAGCGCTCTTACGGCAAAATTCGCATCCACCTTTTTTGCCTGATCTAAAAATCCTTTTTCGGTGACTTCACCTACTTCAAGTAAGTTGACTGTTCGCGGATCTTTACACACCAAGAGGTTACGGAAATGGTCAGCTAGTCCTACAATGAAGTGATGACCGTCGAATCCTTTTTCCATTACGTCATTGAACAACAACAAATTGGCCGGAATATCTTCGTTCAAGGAGTTTTCAACCACCTTGAAATAATAATCGTGATCGAGGATATTGAGGTTATCAATAACCGCTTTATGAGTTATGGTTGAACCTGCAAAGCTTACAATTTGGTCAAAAATAGAAAGCGCATCACGCAAAGCGCCATCGGCTTTCTGGGCAATCAAATGCAAGGCATCCGGATCGGCACTAATGGCTTCTTTTGTAGCAACATTCGCCAAATGATCGGCAATATCTTTGACTTTAATTCGCTGAAAATCAAAAATCTGACAGCGCGATAAAATCGTAGGGATAATCTTGTGTTTCTCGGTAGTTGCCAAGATAAAAATGGCGTGTGCCGGCGGTTCTTCCAATGTTTTCAAAAACGCATTGAAAGCAGCCGTAGACAACATGTGTACCTCATCGATGATGTACACTTTGTAATCTCCCAATTGCGGTGCAATGCGCACCTGATCAATCAAACCACGGATATCATCAACTGAGTTGTTTGAAGCCGCATCCAATTCATACACATTCAACGATGCACCCGAATTGAAAGACAAACAGCTGTCGCACTGATCACAGGCTTCTACTTGCTCGGTTCTATTGGAGCAATTGATTGTCTTCGCAAGAATACGCGCTGTTGTTGTTTTCCCCACACCACGTGAACCACAGAATAAAAACGCCTGAGCGAGGTGATCGTTCTTGATGGCACTTTTAAGAGTTGTAGTAATGGATTTTTGCCCCACAACCGTATCAAAGGTTTGTGGTCTGTATTTACGGGCAGAAACAACAAATTCAGACATGATGCAAAAATAGCCAATCTTTCGGGAATAGGGAAGCTTGTTGAAAACTTGCTTTCGCTTTTTAGGATGCTTGCTTTTGAATGCTTGATTTTGGATGAGATCTAGGTTGGAAGCAATATTCAATTTTCTTAGATCTTTCTAAAAATGGTTTCCGAAATTGAGATTTTCCATAAAATCTCATCCAACATCAAAAATCAAGCATCAAAAATTACTCTCCTGTTTGAATCTTCAATTTCTCCTGCTCGCGAAGACGCTGCTCCAAAATATCAGAATAATGCAAGGCTTCATCTTTTCCATCTTCGATATAAGCTTTTTGCACCCATTCTCTGGCTTTCGTCAAATCACCCATCACTTCAAAACCCAAGGCAGTGTTGAAGGCTGCTTTTGCTCTTGTTTTACCTTTCGTAGAAGTTTCGTAGACTTCTGTCCATGTTTTGATGGCGCCTTCCCAATCTCTTGCCAGTGCCTGACGTTCTCCACGTTCCATAGCACCTTTTTTACCTTTGTACATGTCGCGGTATTCCCAGTAGTAGAGCGGAACGATGTTCATTGAAAATTCGCTACCGGTTTCATAACTGACTTCTAGCAATGCCGGATTTTTTTTGATCAGTCGCGCAACCGCATCAATCGGATTGGTTGATTGTTGCGTCCATGTTTTTTTGTAATCGAATCGGTCTTCGTAGATAATGCTTTTTGTTTTCGGGAAATAAATGCGGTAACCGGCATGAGCTGTTGCTGTACCACGTGCTTCCACTTGTCCGCCGCCACCGTTTAACACACTTCCTACAGCCGCCGCCGCGGTAGCTCCCGGATTAAGAACAGAGAAATCGGTGTCGAAGTATTCCAATACAATCAGTGCGTCTACTTTATTTGCGTTACATAAACTATCAACCATGGTCCATGAAAACGGAGCGCCAAATGCTATACTGCGTTCATCGGGAGCATTCATGGTTCCTTCTACACGCACGGTTTTAAAACGTGAGCTGGTATTCAATGTTTCCACCATTCCGCGAAGGCATTCTTCCGATAAATCTTTGTCTTGAGCAGGTATTTCGGCTGATAGCGTACTTTCCAACGTCGGTTTTGAAGTAGGAACAGATCTATTGACAATAGCAATGTTTTTGATTTCCGGATCTACTGTTATTTGTGCAGCACGCATCACCTCTACATTCATGCCACGCGTTCCGGCACAAGAGAATAACAACAAAAGAAGCGCAAAAGGAGATGTTTTTAGAAGTAGTTTCATTGTAGTGTTTTTAGTATAAATAGCACTTTTACAAATAGTTTGCCATTTTTTCTAACCAAATATAATTGATTTTTAATAAAGTAATTACAAACAGGACAGGTAGGGATAAAAGCAAAAAATGCCTTAGTAAAGAATTCTTTATTAAGGCATTTTTTGCTTTTGAGTGGTGCATTTCAGATTTATTCGTAACCGCAAGATACATAAGCTAAGCGTGCTGCCGTATTCGGCTCTGTCCAACTTGTACCTCCGTTAACTGTTCTGAATATTCTATTGGAAGTACCAATGCCCCAAGCGTTCAAATCGTCTCCGTATGCAGAAATTTGTAATAATCCTGCAGATGAATTAGGCTGAGTAAAACTTCCTGAATTTGAGGTTGTTCTATATATGCTATAACCGTTATTCATTAAATACCAAGCACCGCCGGCCCAAATTGCTGCAACTGTTCTGGGAACATTAGGGGTGGCACGATAAATCCATGAACTCGTCGGATAATCATAGTTGTATAATTTGTACGTGCCAGAATTGAGTTGAACAATCCAGCAAAAATTATTGACAGTATTCCCAACACTTACATCTATAACATTGGTTATGCTTGTAAAATAAGCCCAGCTAGCTCCACCGTTTGTTGTAATAAAGAGGGTGCCACTTCCTCCGATTCCGAGGGCGGTAGTACCATCAAACGCAACAACTTTATACAATCGGGCACTAGCGTTCGGTTCTGCCCAAGAACTTCCGTTCCATTTGTAGATTCGCTGATCTGAACCTGTACCCCAAACACCTCCTCCGTATTCAGAAACATCAACAAACTCTAAACGTGCTGCAGAATTTGGTTGATCCCATGAACTTCCATTCCATTTCCAAACTTTGTTATCCGATCCAATTCCCCAAACAGCTGCTACTTTTGTATGAGCTTCTTTCATTTTTTTCATAACCTCAGGCAGTTCCGATAGATCGAATTGAGGAAGATTTTCCATATATTCGTTTGATCCGTGGAGAATCTCATTGACTAAAGGACTACTTTCTAATTGAGAATTTTCAGTTTGCTGAACCGCGATAGGGTCTTTGCCACAGGAATTGAGAATTAAGACTGAAATGGCCATTACTCCCAACTTTAATGTTGTTGACTTCATAATGAATAGAGTTAAAAATTTGTACAGAGTAAATATACAATTATTTCAATTATATATAACGTTTTTAAATAAATAAAAATACTACCCTTTATTTTTTCATGACTTCTTGATCATTTGCCAGAATAATTTAAACGATTGAAAGAATGAGTTGTAATTTCACTTCCGCATATTCTGCACAATCCTATCTTTGCAAAAAATCAATTGATGAAAATCTACAACAACATATTGGAAACCATTGGTAATACTCCTTTGGTAAAATTGAATGTATTGACCAAGGATGTAAAAGCCATGGTGCTTGCGAAAGTGGAAACCACTAATCCCGGAAACTCGGTAAAAGACCGTATGGCCGTAAAAATGATTGAAGATGCCGAAGCTTCGGGTGTATTAAAACCAGGTGGAACCATTATTGAAGGTACTTCCGGAAATACAGGAATGGGCTTGGCGCTTGCGGCAATCATTAAAGGTTATAAATTGATCTGCGTACTCAACGACAAACAGTCGAAAGAGAAAATGGATATTTTACGTGCCGTTGGAGCAGAAGTTGTGGTTTGTCCTACTGCTGTTGAACCAACCGATCCGCGTTCATATTATTCGGTTTCCAAACGTTTGGCAAAAGAGATTCCGAATTCATGGTACGTGAATCAGTACGATAATTTATCGAACCGTACTGCTCATTACGAACAAACCGGACCTGAAATCTGGGAACAAACCGACGGTAAAATCACGCATTTTGTGGTAGGAGTAGGTACAGGAGGAACCATTTCAGGAGTTGGAAAATACTTGAAAGAACAAAATCCGAACATCAAAATCTGGGGAATTGATACCTACGGATCGGTGTTTAAAAAATACAAGGAAACTGGCATTTTCGATGAGAATGAGATCTATCCTTACATCACGGAAGGTATCGGTGAAGATATTTTGCCTGCCAACGTTGATTTTGAGGTGATTGATTTGTTTGAAAAAGTAACGGACAAAGATGCGGCTGTTTATACACGCAGATTGGCGCGCGAAGAAGGAATCTTTGTTGGAAACTCGGCCGGTGCAGCTATCGGTGGTTTGTTGCAATTGAAAGATCAATTAACGGCTGACGATGTAGTAGTGGTGTTGTTCCACGACCACGGTAGTCGTTATGTTGGGAAAATTTTCAACGATGATTGGATGCGTGAGCGCGGTTTCTTGGACGAAGATTTGAAAACGGCCGAAGATTTAATTGCACGTCATGCCGACCAGCCTTTGGTAACGTTATACTCCGAAGAATTGGTTTCGCATGCCATTATGAAAATGCGCAAGTTCAATATTTCGCAAATTCCGGTGTTGAAAGACGGACAATTTGTGGGATCGCTCAACGACAATCAGGTATACCAATTGTTGATTGACAATCCTTCATTGCGCGATACGCCGATTTCGAAAGTAATGCAAGCACCTTTCCCGGTTGTGATGTCAACTACCAAAATTGAAGATGTAGCTAAGTTGATCAACAACGATGTTCCTGCTGTTTTGGTAGAACGCGCGAACGGCAACAAACATATTTTAACACGTCAGGATATCATTTCATCATTGGCTTGATTATATGTTTCAATATTCAGATGATCAATCTGTATCGGCCAGCCGATACATTAGATTCTACCATAGAAATGGAATTCTGCTAGACTAAAAAACGCTTGATAAAAAGAATGGCGCTGCCGTTGCGCCTTTGCTGATCGCGTGCCGCCAATAGCTTTAGCGATGGCACAAGCTTCAGCGTAAGTATTAGGAGCGCTAAAATCTGTGCATCTGTGGGAGTAAAAACAGCCATTAATTGAGACAATATATTCTTCAATGAAAACGATTACAGTGATTGACCAAATGGGGCGAACGGTAACCATTCCGTTCCCCATTCGGCGAATCGTTTCGCTGGTGCCTTCTCAAACCGAATTATTGGTGGATTTAGGTTTGGAAGATCGATTGGTCGGGGTCACCAAATTTTGCATTCATCCTGCCGGAATGAAAGAGCGGGTGGGGCAAGTTGGTGGAACGAAAGCAGTGAAAATTGAGAAAGTCATCGCACTGAAACCCGACCTGGTAATCGGTAACAAAGAAGAAAACCTGCAATCGGATATTGAAGTTTTGGAACAGCATGTGCCTGTTTGGATGAGTGATATTCACGATCTGGAAACCGCTTTAGACATGATTCGTCAGGTGGGTTTGTTGGTCGAAAAAGAATCGGAAGCACTTCAGGCAACAGCCATCATTGATCAGAAATTCAATGAGTTAAATCAAGTTGAGAAAAGAAAAGAATCAACCAACGTTTTATACCTCATTTGGCGCAAACCGTTTATGGCTGCCGGTAAAGGAACGTTTATTGACGATTGCCTGAAGCGTTGCGGCTGGCTGAATAGCGTAACAGTTGAACGTTATCCGGAAATTGATCCTGCTACACTTCAACCCGATTTGATTTTACTGAGTTCGGAACCGTATCCGTTTCATGAGCGACATATTGCCGAATTGCAATTGCTGTTTCCTGAAACACGCATTGAATTGGTCGATGGGGAATATTTTTCCTGGTACGGAACACGTATGCTCGGCGCACCGGATTATTTCACCGAATTATTGAAACGGATCGAAAGCCAATAACAGTTTAAATAGTTCGTGTAAGGCATAGGCATCATTGTTGAAATTAATTGTGCCTTTGAGCGAAATAGTGCTTCCTTTTTGAGTAGCCGAAATGCGAATATCTTTTGCAGCCTTGGTAAATCGTTTTCCTGCTCCAACCGCCGGAATCACATCCATAAATGTGGTTACCAATCTGCTTCCTTCAATTACCAACAAGGGTTTAAAAGAGCCTTTCACCGAAACAAGATCTGTTTGCTTTTGGCGGATGATGCTGTTCGGGTCAATTCCAATAAAGAGTGTTTTTGCATCCAATTGAACAACTTCATATTTCAGGTTTCCCAACTGAATGGTATGGTCTCCTACTTTTAAATCTTCAGGAATGGCGGCAAACAATTCGGTTAAAGAAATAGCCGTTTCCGCTTCCAAAATCAAATTCATTTTCGGTAAAACCATCATTCCACCTTGCGCTTGTTCTACCAAAACGCCTTGATAATCCAATGTGAAAGATCTCAATTCCGGAAAATGAAAATCACCGATAGGCAAAAGACGGTTGAGCGAATCTGAAATACCTTCAGGAATGATGGAGCTTGAGATCAGTAAGTTACTTGATTTCAACGAGTAATTAGCTGGCTTGATATTCTTCTTACTGGTAAAATTCCCGGAAAAGGAAATGCGGTGCGGTTCGTGTTGCACTTCAAGATGCATGGGTTTTTTACCCGACTTTGTCGGCGAATCAATGGTCAGAAACGCCTTGTTATCTTTGGTTTTAGTCGATTCAGTGCGACTGTTTTTTAAGAATTTTTCCGCCAGTGCTTTCAATTCACGGTTACTTTCCGCAGAGCTAGTTTGACGTGAAAGAATCAAGGCCGTATTGTTTTTTACCGCGTATGATTGATTCGTTGTCAGGTACTTACCAATGTTCTTTTGAAAGATCTGTTCATCGGTCACTTTCACCAAAAAACCGAAGTAATTGGTGTTGTTTTCACTAGCAGCGAAAGCTAATACTGGTTGACGGAAATCAACGGTCAAAACACCAAACTCACGTCGCTTATCAACTCGTTCCTCCGTAATGGTTTTAAGTTGTTTGAAAAACGAATCGTCTTTTGTTTCAAATAAAAGCGTGTAGACTTCGTCTTTGGCCAATTGACTTACATCCAATCGAATAACCCAGTTAGCGGCTTTCGGTACTTCAATCGATTCTGGAACTGTTTCCGTTCCAAACACTTCAAACAAGAGGAGGCCGACAATCCCGAACACTCCGAAGAGCAGGACCAGGAAAAAATGAAGTATTCGAAATTTCAGTTGCATTTCATAAAAGTAATTCTTTCCTGAAATTGTACCTTTGTTTTTATGGGAAAATTCTGTTTCTGGTTATTGAAGTTATTCGGTTGGAAAATCGATTCGACTACCCCGCAAAATGTGAAGCAGGCTGTAGTGGTAATGGGACCGCACACGTCCAACTGGGATTTTGTGATTGGTAAAATGGCCTTCGCACATTATAAAGTCAACGCCAAATTTCTCATTAAAAAAGAATTATTCAAACCTCCGATGGGTTGGATTTTAAAGGCAATGGGAGGAATTCCGGTTGATCGGAAGAAAAACAACAACATCACCGAACAAGCCGTGAAGTATTTTGCCGATCACGATACGTGTTATTTGGTTTTCA
>JBILJP010000172.1:0-10095 GCA_044377135.1 Fluviicola sp. | reverse complement strand
TGAAAAATTACGTGATGGCTTTTTTGAAAGTCGGTCCCAACCGCGATCAGGATAGTGCGACTGCCGCTCAAATACAACGCGCTCACCTCGACAATATCAATCGCCTGGTGGCTGAAAAGAAAATGATCGTTGCCGGTCCTTTTTTGGATGATACCGACATTCGTGGTATTTTCATTTTCAACGTTTCAACCATAGAAGAAGCCGAAGCTTTGACCTTAACTGATCCTGCCGTAAAAGCCGGACGTTTGATTATGGAATTACATCCGTGGTACGGAAGTGCATCCTTGGTAGAAATCCCGAAAATGCACAAAAAAGTGTCGAGAAACGAAATTTAAACTCTGGAAAAAAGAGCAGTTGTTAATTTCACATATTTCAACTATCAAATCCTTATTAAGGATGTGTTTTTAGTGTTCAAACCCAAATAAACAGGCTATTTTTGCAGTCACAAAAACGGCTCTAACATGAACACAAAATCAGGTTTTATTTATCTTCTGTTTCTTCACTTTTTTTCTTTCGCCTATTCACAATGTGCTTCTGCCCCAGCCGCCCAAACATGTGCTGTAGGATGCACGCCACTTACAAATAATGCCAATGTCAATTCGGGTCAAACATATTGTTACACGGGTTCAGGTACTTTGTCAGGCATTAACATGGCCGGAGGAACCATTATTGTGTGCGGAAACCTAACAATAACCAGCATGAATTATAACGCTGGTACGTTTTATGTCAACTCTGGTAACTCATTAAATTTCAATATGGGAACCGTCAATATGGGAAATGCAACTATTGTTAACTATGGAACTGTTACTGCCAGCGGAAATATGACCATGCAACCTGTCACATTTTACAATGCCGGCACCGCATCAACGCTAACTGTTTCCGGACAATTAACACTCAACAACAACAGCCTGCTGGTGAATAACGGTTCACTTTCGGCAGGTACACTTTTGATTCAAACATCAACAGCGCCATCACTATGCCTGGGGAGTAATTCACAAAACAGTCTCGGCACGCTTTTCACCAACACCAACAACGCCATTAGCGCACCTTCCGGAACAGCTTGTATTTACGTTTCTACCCAAACTTACACAAATGCAAATCCACTTACATCTTCTTCTGCATTGCAATTGTGCCAAAGCGCCAGTTCAACTATCGGAGGTCCGGGATCAGTCGGGCCAGCAACAGTCTACACGAATTGTACTGCTTGCCTTGCGAGTTTACCCGTTGAATTACTGAATTTTGACGCGCAACTCATCAATCGAAAAACGGAAGTAACCTGGTCCACCGAGAGTGAAAAAAACTCGGCATATTTTAGTATTCAACGTAGTATCAACGGTACAGATTTTGAAGAACTCGGACAGCGAGTAGCCGCAGGAAACAGCACAACACTCATCAATTACCAGTTTACAGATACAGAACCGCCATTCGGAGTTTCCTATTACAGATTAAAACAAGTGGATAGTGACGGATCGTTTACGTTCAGTTCAGTAAAAACGGTTTACAATGCTCCGTTAGAATTGTTGAGCCTTTTTCCGAATCCGGCCGAAGACGGGTTAAACCTGGTCATTGCCTCGCCTCGCAATATGGACATCCAATTTTTGGTTCACGACAATCTTGGCAAACTGGTAAAATCAGAACAAATTGCATTAAACACAGGTTTCAACTCTGTATTAATTGACGTTTCGTCATTCAGCCAGGCCGTTTACCAATTCAAGATCACCACTCCTGTTGATGGTGAAGAATTACAGTCAATATTTATCAAAAAATAAGGTTTCAGCTTGCTCAGGCAACATATTTCAATGTGAGTTCGCGACAAAGATTCGCGTTAAATATTAATCCAGAGCGGATTAGCTGATACCGCTTTTTATGAATCTGGTAAGTAATATACCTAACTTGTTTACTCGAAAGGGATATACCTATTTTGTTTTCTGAAAGAATCAATGTGAAAATTGGTAGTTAACGTGAATCCGAGACAAAAATTCGCGTTAAACTTAATCCAGAGTAGATTCTGACACAGCTTTTATAAATCTGGTAAGTAATATACCTAACTTGTTTACTCGAAAGGAATATACCTATTTTGCTTTCTGAAAGAATCAATACAAAAATTGGTAGTTAACGTAAATTAGGGATGAAAATTCGCATTGAATATTAATCCAGAGCGGTTTAGCTGATACAGCCTTTTATGAACCTGATAAGTAATATACCTAACTTGTTTACTCGAAAAGAATATACCTATTTTGCTTTCTGAAAGAATCAATACAAAAATTGGTAGTTAACGTTCATTTTTGCTTATAAAAAGTCGTCTGCTACCCGAAAAAAGCGCTCTAAGCATCTCGTTTTCTAGTTTGAATCCAATCTTTCATGCTACGATATATCCCTTAACCAGCCAAAGCTGGCTCTTCTAAGCGATCTGACTCAATTCTTATCCTGAATTCACATCATTTTAAGGAAAACTAAAGAGCTAAATCGTTAGTACTACTAATGAAACAACTCATCCACTTTCTTAAAACGATACTCAAAAATGGCTTCCAATTCCTTGCGTACAAACAACCAATGCGCCAATTTCCCCAGAAAACCAAACGGCAAGGTATAGCTTACGATGTCTGTCATGAGTACTCCACCTTCAACTGCTTCGAAATGATGTTCGTGGTGCCAGATTTTGTAAGGTCCTTTTCGTTGTTCATCCACAAAAAACACGCCGTCTTGAACCGTTTTTATTTCGGTTATCCATCCCATTGGAATTCCCAATACAGGTGAAACTTTATAAGCGATCATCAAACCTTCATACATTGTTTTCGGTTGCTCGGTAAGCACCGTGAATTTCATTTTCTCGGGTGTAATGACAGAGAGGTTTTTCGGTGATGAAAAGAAGTCCCAACAAGTTTGAAGATCCGTTTTCACCAACTGTTCGCGTTTTAACTGGTACATGAGGCGTTGTTTTTAATCTAACAAACCATATTGCAAGTTTGTTCTATTCAAAATTAAACAATACCTTTTACACACCAGAGTTTACAAATGCAGCTTATGTTCCACGCTATTACCGCCGTAAAAGGCATTCATCCAGGTGTTTATCTTGAACGTGAATTGAAGAAACGCAACATCAGCAAAGGGCGATTTTCGCTTTCCATTCAGGAATATCCCCAAACGTTTGTTGCCGTTACCAAAGGAAAACGACGCATGAATCCTTCGCTTGCTTTGCGTATCGAACGCGAGTTGAAACTAGAAGATGGATTCTTGATGACCTTGCAAGGATTTTACGATATGGAAGTGGAAAAACGGAAGCATTCTTCTTCTGTAAAACCCAACCTGCAACGCTTCAGACCGGCTCTGTTTTGGGAAACCGATCTTACGAAACTCAACTGGGAATTGCAACAAGCCTACATTATTCGTCGGGTTATGTCGCGCGGAACCAAACAAGAACAGCAAGAATTGGCTACACTTTACGAAGCTTCCATCATCAAACGCTTTAGTTAAAAACGAATGAGTTTACACACAACTACGATTAGCCGGTTTTTGCAACAAACCTTGATGGAATTGATGCGCGCGCCGCAGTTAGAATCTTTTTACCTGGCCGACGGAACAGCATTGAGCTTGCTACATGGCCACCGGTATTCCAATGAAATTGATTTGTATTCGGGTCAGGCTTTTCAGGAGACCAACTTACAACGAATCAAACAATACATCCACAACACCTTCGGAAACGGCGAGCAGCACACGTTTGAACCCAAAGGCAACGGTGTTTCGTTCTTTCTCTACAACCTCAACAAAGACGCCATTAAGGTCGATTTGTATTATTCCGTTGAACCGGTTTCAGTAGTGACTACAATAGATAATGTGCGCTTTGCAGGAACAGAAGACCTGATGGCACTTACCATAGAACACATTCGGTTGGGAGCCAACAAGAGCAATTTCTGGGATTTACATTACCTCTTGGCGCACCACTCGTTGGAAGAACTGTTCTCGGCACACAAAAAAAGGTATCCTACACTGCACCAAAAAGCGGAAATCAAACGAAAACTGGTTGACTTCTCCGCGATCGAAGACGAACCCGATCCGAAGTGTTTACTTGGAAAGAATTGGAATTTGATTAAGTTGGATTTGATTGACTTAGTAGCAAACCAATAGAAAACTTCTGATTCTCAAGAAAAACCAGCAGAATATTCTCCAAAAATGAAATTCTAGTACATTTTTCACTCAGATATAGAAGAAATGATCTTATAAGTGACTCTTGAATCAAGAGCAAAAAAGACAAATAATTTCATTGTTGTCCGGGGAAAAATTTATTTATTTTTTCCGCCACGAATAAACGAATAAATAAATTGGATAGATCGTTTGATTCGTAACGAATTAGTGTTTGAGCTAGCTCAAACTATTCGCCCCAAATGATACACAGCTCGTCATTAGTTCACGTGTCAGCCTCAGGATGATTCGTGGCAAAAGCAACCCTACTAATGAGTAAAAACGTTGAAAGCTGCTGTTTGCCCTTAATGCTGAACTTTTCTTTTTTGTTTATCGGACACTAGTGAAATAATTTATTGATTATAACAAATGGTTTATTGTATACATGAAATTATTTGTCTAAAATCACATATCTTTGTATATAACATTATGGCTAAGCCGATTAAAATAACGCCTGTTCTGAAAGGAAGAGATGCTATTAACTTTTTAAATAAATTAAAAGATAATAAGCAACCAACTTCTAATTCCTCTATATTTTCTATTCGTAAGGAGGCAGAAGCATTTAAAACCCTTATTAAAAAAAAATAAGTGGAAGAAAATTCATCTGCTTTTTCACTCATCTTATTAACCGATTCACATGAGATTAAGGCATTTGATTGTGGGGATGAAGATTTGAATGAATTTTTATTTGAGAAAGCTAAGGATTTCAAAAAACAATTTTTGGCTACAACTTTTTTAATAGAATCTGAATCAAGAACTGTAGCATATTATAGCATTTTTCATGATAGCTTAAATGTAGAGGAAGAAGACTTTGCTAGTAAATCTTCTTTTAAAAAACTTCTGAAAAATCTCGTCTCTCACCCAAAAAGACATCTTAAATCGTTCCCTGCTTTAAAAATAGGACGTATAGGGATTGACAAAGAATATAAAAACCAAGGACTTGGAAGCAAAATTGTAAGTAATATCATTCAAGAAGCATTTGACTCGAATGATAAGCAAGCTTGTAAATTAATAACCGTTGATGCCTACAATCAATCCATTGGATTTTACAGCAAAATGGGATTTGAGTTTTTGACCAGTAATGATGAAGGCGAAGATACACGCCAAATGTATTTCAATTTGTCTTTGCTACATCTCTGATCTTATTGAAATGATCTTATTGAAATCTTAGACTCGAAATGTCCTAAAGATACTTGTGCCCTACCAAGTAGTTTTTAACATAATCCGCCACCCCTTCTTCTAAGGTATGAAACGGTTTATCGTAGCCCTGACCAATGAGTTTCGCCATGTTTGCTTCGGTAAAATACTGGTATTTGTCGCGAATATCTTCGGGTGTATCGATGAAGGAAATATTCGGTTCTTTACCCATTGCTTTAAAGGTATTCACCGCCAAATCAATAAACGGACGAGCAGTCCCCGAACCTAAGTTGTAAATACCTGATTTTGCTTTTCCTTCGCGCAAGAATTGGCATACCGAAACTACGTCTTTCACGTAAACGAAATCACGCATTTGACCACCATCCGTATAATTCGGATTGTGCGAACGGAACAATTTCATTCCGCCGGTAGCTTGGATTTGATTGAACGCGTGGAAAATCACTGATGCCATTCGACCTTTGTGGTATTCATTCGGACCGTACACATTGAAGAATTTCAAGCCTGCCCAAAACGGCGGTGCTGTAGGTTGCTCCAAAGCCCAGATATCAAACCATTGTTTCGACCAGCCGTAAGGATTGAGTGGTTGCAATTGCGGAATGGTTGCTTCGTTATCATCATATCCGATTTCGCCCAAACCGTAAGTTGCGCCAGAGCTGGCATACACCAACGGAATGTTAAACGCCACGCAATGATTCCAAATCATTTTGGAGTAATCAACGTTTAATTCATCAAAAATGGCTTTGTCGAATTCGGTGGTATCGGTGCGTGCACCAATGTGATAAACAAACGAAACCTGTTCTCCGTTGGACTGAAACCACTGATCAAAAACAGAACGCTCCACAAGTTGCGCAAATTGTTTTCCACTCAGATTCTCCGATTTTTCGGTCTTGGTAAAATCATCTACCAATACCAAATCCGTGATTCCGCTGCGGTTGAGTTCACCCACCAAACAACTCCCGATAAAACCTGCTGCTCCTGTAATTACAATCATTATTGCCCTATTTTGGTGTAAAAATAGGAACTATCTTTCGTCTGTGTGAGATTCACGTGCTTTTATGAGCGCTTCTACCAACAATTGTCCCTGAAGGGCATATCCGTTCGGAGTAAAATGCATCAAATCAGAACTAGCCAATCCGGCCATGTACCACTCCAGAATGGAATCGTTTCCGCCCATAACGTCGGATAAACTCCAGATGGCGCAATTGTACTCCTGAGCTACTCGTTCCAATACATTTTTCACTACTTCTTCCGAAATTGGTTTCAGGTTCTTGAAAAACGTATCGGGTTTTGTGGTCAATAAAATACTCGTCTTGGAAGATCCTTCGCGAATACCGGCAACCATCTCACGGGCATAATTGTAAAACTCCGTTTCGGTATACGGTTTATGCGCATCGTTGGTACCAAGCGAAAGAATCACCAAATCGGGTTTTTCGGTTTTCAGCTGATCCAAACAATACGTGCATTTCTCTGCATAATCGTAATATTTGCCCCCGGAAGAACCATATGCCTGAAATTGAAAACCGTCTGTCGGAATTAAAGACCTGAATCCGAAAACGCGCAAGGTATCTGGCGGCTGATTGGCAGAACAGGTATAGATTTCGAATCGTTTTTTCGGTTGTTCAAAATGCACCGTTACAATCGACAAATGAGCGGAATAATGTTTGCTTTCCACTTTTGCTTCAGCACATGAGAAGCTCCACTTTTTGGTTGTTTCGATGAGGATCTGAAAGTCGGTTGTTGCCCGCTCCAGTTTTATTTCCAAATGTGGTGTTTGATCACCCGTCTCTGAAATGGTGAGTGCATGTCCGCTGAGAGCAAAGTGCTTTTCAGAAGTCGCAGTGACCATTTTATCACTCTTCCATGCTCCAACGGTATCTACTGTTAACCCTTCCGGATTGAAACCTCCGGTGAGTGCATGCGGAAACCAAAACGAAGTTGTTTCAACCGAATCGCCCAATGCTTTAAAGGTTGCTTGAATTCCTTGCGGAAAATGCCCCATTTGAACATGCGAATCGCCCAATTGAATCACTTTCAGATCACTTCCTTTCTGCCACTTTTTGAAAAAAGGCCGCAAATTTTCGGAAAAACGGATGGTATCTCTGTTTCTGCAAATATTCAACAACGAATCAACCTGTCCGAAAACCGAAAACGTTAGTGTAATGAATACGATTGAGAGCCACTTCATTAATCAATGTTGGATGTTGGATGAGAACCTTCTTCAAAAGTCAAACATCGGGATAATTACGTTGAAAAGGAAAAATTATTGCGCCACGGATGCTTGATGTCGGATTTTTGATGTTGGATGAAAATAGAGGTAAAAACAGAAAGTATAGAACCCATTTAATGATTTTCGATAGGAAAACTGTGCTTTTACCGGAAATACTCATCAAAAATCCAACATCAAACATGCAACATCTTTACGAAACCATCAAAATCCAACATCAAATTGCCTATCTTTGCACCCTTAATTCAGTGCTTTGAAAACAGTATACATTACGCGACGCGAACACTTTAATGCAGCCCACAAATTGTGGCGTGAGGATTGGTCGGAAGAAAAGAACTACGATGTCTTCGGTAAGTGCAGCAACAAAAACTGGCACGGTCACAACTACACGATTTTTGTTACAGTGAAAGGTGTTCCGAGTGTGGAAACCGGTTTTGTAATCGACTTGAAAGATTTGAGTACGATTATCAAACAGCGCGTTATTGAGCCATTGGATCACAAGAATCTAAACCTGGATGTGCCTTTCTTGAATGGTTTATTGGCTTCAACGGAAAACATCGTGATCAAGATCTGGGAAGAAATTGAAGCACCTATTCAGGAAGCTGGTGGTCAATTGTGCCACATTCGCTTAGAAGAAACCGAGAATAATTACGTGGATTACTACGGTGGTAACGAACCGTTTTGATCCTTTTTAGAAAAAACAAAGATGTCTAGTACCGACGATATTTACAACGACGAAATCACCGAACGATTGGCAGGTGTCTACAAAACTGTGCTTTCCGATATCGGTGAAGATCCCAATCGCGAAGGATTATTGAAAACACCCGAACGTGTTGCCAAATCCTTACAATTCCTTACACACGGTTACGATATTAATCCGGAAGACATTTTAAAATCGGCCTTGTTTCACGAAGAATATTCCGAAATGGTCATTGTGAAAGACATTGAAGTGTATTCGATGTGTGAACACCACATGTTACCATTTTTCGGAAAAGCGCACATTGCCTATATCCCTAACGGCACCATTGTGGGATTGAGTAAAATTCCGCGTGTTGTGGATGCTTTTTCTCGTCGTTTGCAAGTGCAGGAACGATTGACCATCGAAATCCGCGACTGTATTCAAAAAACCTTGAATCCGAAAGGTGTAGCAGTTGTGTTGGAATGCGCTCACATGTGTATGCAAATGCGTGGCGTTCAGAAGCAAAACTCTTATACTACCTCAAGTGCATTCACAGGTTTGTTTTTAAGTAACGAGGCAACTAGAAAAGAGTTTATCAGTTTAATACAAGCTAAATTGCATTAAGTTTTTTTAGCGATTACACCTGTTTTTTTGTTAAGAAAACTGCTAATTTAGTATCTGCAAATTTTTATACACATGAACCAAATTTTAGACGACCATTCTTTTGACACCATCCAAGCACAAACTGCAGCGCGCCAATTTTTCGGCAAAGTTTACGCTTTTATGTTTGGTGCTCTATTAATTTCAGGAGCCATTGCTTATCAGTACGGAACAATGGATTTCATAACATCCTATTTTTTCGATCAGGTAGGTCAAAATTTTAAACCGAATATTCTTTATTACGTTGTGTTGTTTGCTCCATTAGGAATAGCTATTGCAATGCAATCAATGGTTAAACGACTTTCGTTTGCTATGCTCTTCCTTTTATTCGCAGCATATAGTGTATTGTTAGGATTTGGGCTATCAACCATTTTTGTCACTTATTCTATCGGCTCAATTGTATCCACATTCTTCGCAACGGCCGGAGCATTTGGCGCAATGGCCATTATGGGATATGTTACCAAAGTTGATTTGACCAAATTCGGAAGCATTCTTTACATGGGATTCATCGGCATCTTCATCGCCGGAATTGTTAACTTTTTTATGAAAAGTGATACGCTACAATACATTATCTCAATGATAGGCGTGCTTGTTTTCACCGGATTGACAGCATATCACATGCAAAAACTAAAAGAATTTGCACTAAATGCTCAAGCATCAGAAGAAGAAAAGAATAAAATTGCGCTTTTAGGTGGTTTTACCCTCTATGTACTTTTTATCAACTTGTTTTTGTCGTTATTGAACTTATTCGGTTCAAGAGACTAAATCATATTAAAACAGCTCATTAAAAGCCCCTGATTACTTCTTGTTTTCAGGGGCTTTTTCCGTTTAAAAAGTTCATTCAATATTGATAGAGTCATTCCCGAAAAAATAGTACATTTGAAAAAAAATTAACGATTATGTCAAGCGAGCACAATCATCACGACGAGCACAAGAACAACACCGATACTTTTTTTGAAGAATCAACAATTGCTATTGGCTTTGTCTACACCATTTTTGCGTTAGCGATCATCGTATCGATTTACGCATTCGGCTAGAAAAAGGAGGATTCAGTTTCCTCCTTTTTTGATAACCGCAATTCCTCATTCTTTTTTCTTGCATTATGCCGTTCAATTCGATTTTTGCTTGGGTAATGAAAAAGCGTCTGCATCAAATAGACCTTTTTAGAAAGTACCCCTTAGAAGTACAGCAAGAA
>JBILJP010000521.1:0-2886 GCA_044377135.1 Fluviicola sp. | reverse complement strand
CAAAATACTCGCCAGCGAAATGATGCCGAGTATAATAACCGCATTAACCGTTTTCCTATTCATTTAGAGCCTGTGTAAAATTGTAGCCAAAATGGCTTATAAGAATGAAATCAGAACAAATATAAACAGGCTCTTAATATTGCTCCATCGTAAGATCGATTTCACCTGCCCAAGCTAAAATACCACCATCGAGGTTGTATAGGTTGGTGAAACCGTAATTATCTTCCAAAAAGCTAATCACATTGCCACTGCGTTTTCCTGATCTGCAGTGAACGATCACTTGTTTGTCTTTACTGATTTTGTCAACACTATTCGGTACTTCGTTCATCGGGATCAATTCACCTCCGATATCGCAAATATCGTGTTCGTATGTTTCGCGCACGTCGATCAATTGGAAATCTGCGCCTTGGTCTTTTAGTGCTTTCAGTTCAGTTACAGTAATGCTTTTCATGAGTTGTTGTGTTTGATGACAAAATGTTGCGTAATCGGTTTCAAAAATAAAGTTTTCCGACGCGTGGTTCAACGGATTTAACGGATCTTTATCAAAATAAAGTGTTTGTTGGGAATTGGATAATGCGTTTAATTGCAGAAATTTACCCGAAGCCACTTCTCCAACGCCTGTTACGAGTTTAATGACTTCCATGGCCTGCATAGAACCGATGATGGAAGGAATCACGCCTATTACACCCGCTTCCGCACACGATGGAGCTTCTTCAGGAGTTGGAGGAACGGGAAACAAATCACGGTAATTGGCACCGAAAGTTCCGTTTTCATCCCGATAGTTAAACACGGATAGTGTTCCTGAAAAACGGACAACTGATCCGTGAACATTTGGTTTTCCGGTCAATACACAGGCATCATTGATCAGGTAGCGCGTTTGAAAGTTATCGGTTCCGTCAACAACGATGTCGTAATCAGCAATGATTTCCAGTATATTTTCAGGAGAAAGGTAGATTTGGTAGGCGTTGACATTAATTTCAGGATTCATCATTAATAATCGTTCCTGTGCAACTGCTACTTTCGGTTTTCCACAATCAGCGGTGGTGTAGAGCGGTTGTCGGTGCAGATTCGACAATTCGACTGTATCATTGTCTACAATACCAAGAGTTCCGATGCCTGCTGTGGCTAAATAGGTCAGAACCGGGCAACCTAAAGCTCCTGCGCCAATGACCAAAACACATGCATTTGCCAGTTTTTCCTGACTTACCTCACCGAAACCTTCCAGGTGAATTTGGCGTTGATACCGTTTTTTTTCTGAAGCCGAAAGCATACGCAAAGTTAGGCATAGCCAAGTTATCAAACCAAGAAAAATGCCGATTAATCAGCGATTTCAAAAATCAATGACGCGCAAATGAGGCGGTTTTATTCTTTCACGATCAATTGCACGCTGGTTTCGTCTGGTGAAATGACTTTTACGGTATAAACTCCGGCTTTTAATTCACTTAAATCAAGCGTTGCCATTGCCGATTTTTTGAAATCATGAAGGGTTGTATAAACTAGTGATCCGTTGTTGTCATAAACTTCGAGCGTTGCTTCCTGTTTGGATGAAGGACATACCAGGTAGGTTTCGTTGCGTGCCGGATTTGGATAGATAACAATATCCGTTGATTCGCATAAAACCGAGAAAGGACCGTAATAAACCGATTCTCCGTTGAAATCGATTTGGCGCAAACGGATGTAGTTTAGATCGGGGGTTTTGGCAAGCGACACCCGGTAATTGGAAGTATTTGTACTTGTGCCGTTTCCGTTTACCGTAATGGCCTGATGATAATCAAGTGCATCACGACTAATTTCCACTTCGTAACGATCACAATTTAATTCCGAAATGGTTTCCCAATTCATCTCAATTGTTTTGCTCTGACAGGTGTATTCAAATGCATTAAAATTGACCGGTAAACCGCCAATGGGATTCCAGATGTAAGCTCTTCCGCTTCCTGGCCAGGTGGTATTATTGTCGTTGGCTGTAACGATACTTCTGGTATTGGTTGCAACTGTTACGCTCTGAAAATCGGTTACCCCACTACTGAGAATACCTACGCTATAACCGCCGTTGAAGTTATTCCCGGCACCGTAGACAAACTCTACAATATTACTTGTTTCAAACAACCAAATTTGAAATTTTTTATCGGCCGCCCCCGTGTTTCCCAGGTATGAAAGATTGTATTCAATGGATAGTTTGCGGCTTCCTGCAGCACCTGTCAGGCGGTATTGCACATTTCCGTTGGCATCCGTATAATTATCATCCCAATAAGGAACCAGGTAAGGTCCGGTTAAGTTGCTGATCACATTGTTGTAGTCTGTAAGGGCACTTCCACCAAACATGAATAATCCGTTTGAGGTTACTGAAAAATTGGTGTAAGTGGTGCCGTTGTAAACGAAGTTGAAACCGATGTTGGCTGTAGCAGAAACATCATCATCCAAAAAAGTGCCCAGAAGGTTGGTAAACGTTCCGGTTTGCAAAGCTACTCCTGTTGAGGTTGAATAACTGTAGGTGTTTACTGCCGCAGTGGAGTGTTGAATGAAAACGAAAGTAAAGAGTGATAATGCGATACTTTTCAGGTAGTGAGTGAAGTTGAAATTTAAGAATGTAGGCATGTTTAATTATAAGAATTAGGCGATGAATGTACGGATTAAAATCAGTGTAAACCTGATTATTTCAATGCAATTCCTTAGATTATTTACATTCTCTTGTAAACTAAGCGTTTAGGTTTTTTTGTTTTTTTGAAAAGACTCGTGAATATTCGGGAAGCAGCGTGTTTATTTAATATTAATAAACACTAGTGTCCGATAAACAAAAAAGAAAAGTTCAGCATTAAGGGCAAACAGCAGCTTTCAACGTTTTTACTCATTAGTAGGGTTGCTTTTGCCACGAATCATCCTGAGGCT
>JBILJP010000522.1:0-2886 GCA_044377135.1 Fluviicola sp. | reverse complement strand
GCACTCGATTTACGAGCAGAAACCTTTGGAAACATTGTTGATCCGTTTGGTGGATTGGAGGATTTGGAAAAAGGCATTTTACGCACACCATTGGAACCTGAACAAACCTATTCGGATGATCCGTTACGTATGATGCGCGCCATCCGGTTTGCTACCCAACTTGGTTTTCAGATCGAACGAAAAAGTTTAGATGCCATTCGCACGCACGCAGAACGGTTGGAAATCATTTCCGAAGAGCGGATCATGGACGAATTGAACAAAATCATCAAAACACCGAAGCCTTCGCGTGGTTTTGAATTGTTGTTCTCTACCCAATTATTGCATCAGTTTTTCCCGGAAATGATCGCACTTTACGGCATCGAAACCATCAACGGAAAAAGCCATAAAGACAACTTCTTTCACACTTTGGAAGTATTAGACAATGTTTGCTTAAACTCCGACGATTTATGGTTGCGATGGGCGGCTATTTTACACGATATCGCCAAACCGCCTACCAAACGTTTTGATACAGAGGTCGGATGGACCTTTCACGGTCACGAAGAACTGGGCGCACGTATGGTACCGAAAATCTTCAAACGCTTGCGATTACCGCTCGACCAAAAGATGAAATACGTGCAGAAATTGGTACGTCTTCACTTACGTCCGATTGCGCTGGTAAAAGGATCGGTTACCGATTCGGCTATTCGACGTTTGTTGTTTGAAGCCGGCGACGACATTGAAGACCTCATGACGTTGTGCAATGCCGATATTACCTCTAAAAACGAATTCAAGGTTAAAAGATACCGTCAAAACTTTGAAACCGTTTCGCAAAAGCTGAAAGATGTAGAGGAAAAAGACCGCGTGCGTAACTTCCAACCGCCTGTTTCGGGGGAATTGATCATGTCGACCTTTAACTTAGCTCCGTGCAGCGAAATCGGAACCATCAAAACCCGCATTAAAGAAGCAATTCTTGAAGGAGAAATTGCCAATGAACACGAAGCAGCAGTTGAATTTATGTTTGCTGTCGCCAAAGAAATGGGATTAGAAAAACAGAACAACTGAATACACGTATAAACTTGTTATTTTTGAATAAATTTTATCGTACATGGGAGCTTTAAAATTTCGCGTTTTATTGGATTCTGAAAAAGACCAGGAAACATTTCGCGATATACTTATTAACGACACCGACAACTTTGAAACGCTCTACCGTGCCATTTTGAATTCCTTCCGTTTTGAAGGACAAGAAATAGGTTCTTTTTACATGTCGAACGACGATTGGGACAAAGGTCATGAAATCGGGTTGATGGACATGCGTTACTCCGACGAAGACGAAGTTCTTCCAAGCGTGATGAAAGAGGCCATATTGAAAGACTTTATGGAAGTTTCGGATCAGAAAATCATTCTGGTTTACGATTTCCTGCGCATGTGGATTTTCCTCATTGAATTGCTCGAACAAACCGAGAACACGGTTGAAAAACCGGAAGTCGTACTTTCTATCGGTGTGGCACCGCCCGAAGATTCCAAGATGATTCCGGAAGACAGTGATTTCATGGAAGAAGGTGATGAAGACGAGCTTTTCGGCGAAGATGACGAATTCGACGATGGCTACGATGAAGAAGACTACTCGAATTACGATGAGTTTAACTATTAGAAAAATTATCAATTATGAATGATTAATTATGAAGGAGCTTGATAATTAATCATTAATAATTCATCATTCAATATGGATCAAGAAAAAAAATTCGGTGACCCGATAGGAGTTGCCATTCAGGAATACGCAAAAACACGCAAACCCGACGATATCATTGTGACTTCGGATATTTGCGATGATGATATTATTCCATTGGAAGTGTTGTTTCGCAACTACGACGAAATGCCCGAGATTGAGCAAACAGCCTTAGATCGCGCTTCGGGTAAAGTATTGGATGTAGGTTCCGGAGCTGGAATACACGCGGTTTACTTGCAAGATCAGGGAATGGACGTTACCTGCATCGATATTTCGCAAGGCGCAGTGGATTACCTCAACGCAAACGGATTGAAGGCACAGCGCATTAATTTCTTCTCGCTCAAAGACCAACAGTTCGATACCATTCTAATGCTCATGAACGGCATAGGAATTGCAGGTAAGCTTTCCAATTTGGAAACAACATTGACACATGCCAAGAGTTTATTGAAACCGGGAGGGAAAATTCTCTGCGATTCATCTGATATTCGTTATTTGTACGAAGACGAAGATGGTTCATTGTGGATTGACCTGAACACCGATTATTACGGCAATTTCCGTTTTCAAATGAAATACAAAAAAGAAAAAGGTCCGTGGTTTGATTGGTTGTACGTTGATTTCGATACGCTTTTCCAAGCGGCTAAAAATGTAGGTTTAAAAGCACAACGTGTTGTTGAAGTTGAAGATCATTACCTGGCGGAAATTACCTTGAGTTAAATGAAAGCAGTATTCACATTCATCCTGTCGTTTTTTGTTGCTTACTTCGGTTTCGGGCAAGAAAAGACGCTGTTATTTAGTATCAAAGGAAAAGATACCAAACCTTCTTTTCTGTTCGGTACGGTGCACATGATTGCGGATACAGCTTATTATTTCCCCACAAAACTAGACAAAACACTAGGCAAAGCCGATCAATTGGTATTGGAAATAGACAACATCGGCGATCGTGCGAAAGTGCAACAAATGCTCCTGCTCGATTCGGGAAATGTGTTCGATCAATTCACTCCTGAGCAAGCCGACAGCATTGTTCAATGGGGCTCTTCCCTATTGGGAATGAAACCGGAAGCCTTTAAAAAGAGTTTCAGCGGAATGAAACCTTTTGTGTTGGTGCAAATCGGTGTGCAGGCCATGATGAATGCGCATTCCAAATCATACGAAATGGATCTGATGTCGAAAGCCGGAGCCAA
>JBILJP010000171.1:0-10143 GCA_044377135.1 Fluviicola sp. | reverse complement strand
TGAATGCTCCTGCGTTTCCGAAAATTACCTTTGACGCGACTACAATTACCAAAGAAGGCGATCATTACGTCGCGAATGGTGATTTTGAGTTATTGGGCAAAAAAGCACCTGTAAAAGTGGAATTAAAATTTGCTGCCACCGGAGCCGATAAAGGCAAGCAATTCCTGGTAATGATTGGTGAAGCCAAATTCGATCGTACCAAACACGGTATGCGTAGCGATGCAAAGATTGGAAATGAGGTTACGGTGACGTTTGAGGTGGAATTCAGAAAGTAAGCCAATTAAACACTAAAATTTTTATCCATAAGCAACGAAGTGTTAATTTAGGAATACTTAAGTAGTATATTCTCCCGTAGAATCCTAAAATACACATATGAAAAGACTTATAACTTTGGTCTCGCTGAGCCTGTTTTCAGCCTCAATGGGTTTTTCCCAAACAATTTCCCTGCAAACATTTGCAACGGGGTTTACCCGTCCGGTCGAAATTGCACATGCCGTTAATGATGCACGTTTGTTCGTTGTAGAACAAAGTGGAAAGATTAAAGTGGTAAACACTGACGGTTCGGTGAATGCGACTCCGTTTATCGATCTCACTTCAGCGGTTGAGTTTGTCAATTTCCCTGGAAGTGAGCAAGGTTTACTAGGTTTGGCTTTCCATCCGGATTATGCCAACAACGGTTATTTCTACGTGAATTATACGCGTAATGGCGATGGTGCAACCGTTGTAGCGCGTTATGCTGTTTCAGCCGATCCGAATGTGGCAAACACCACAGAAACCATTTTGTTAACGATTCCTCAGCCGTTTAGCAATCACAATGGCGGAACAATCAAATTTGGTCCAGACGGTTATTTGTACATCGGAATGGGTGATGGTGGAGATGGTGGAGATCCGGGAAACAGAGCCCAAAACATTACCAATAATTTGGGGAAAATGCTACGCATTGATGTCAATTCAGGATCGCCTTACGGAATTCCTCCAACTAACCCATTTGTGGGCGTTGCCGGAAACGATGAGATTTGGTCTTATGGAATGCGCAATCCGTGGAAATTTTCATTTGATCGTACCAATGGCGATTTGTGGATTGCGGATGTAGGTCAGTTTGAAGTGGAAGAAATCAATAAAATTCCTAGCCCAATTCCCAATACGGGATTGAATTTCGGATGGCGTTGTTTTGAAGGAGATGCAATTTATGATCAATCTGCAGGCGATTGTCCGGCTTATGCGGCTACCGTGGCGCCGTTTACTCAATACACACATACAGCAACCGGTGGTTGTTCCATCACAGGTGGATATTATTACAGAGGAAGTTTGTATCCCGGATTTAACGGCAAATACTTCTTCGCCGATTATTGTACCCGAAAAATTGGAACGGTAACAGATGCTGGGGTTGTTGCTTGGACTGCGGCTTTTACCAACCCAATGACAACCTTTGGTGAAGACAAGAATGGTGAGTTGTATGTTACCGGCGGATCGATTGTATACAAAGTGGTTGATCAAACGGCGAATGTGGATCAGTTTTCGTTGAACGGACTGAGTGTTTCTCCCAATCCGGCGAAAAATGAATTCGTAGTTACGAACCATCAACAATTGCAATTGACGAAAGCTACGCTTACAGATATGTCGGGCAAACAAATCTTGACGCAAGAGTTTAAAAACACCACAACAACAACGATTTCTATTGCAAATCTTCTAAACGGATTCTATTTCCTTTCGGTTGAAGATGTAAACGGAAATCAGTACCAAACGAAGGTGTTGAAACAATAATCAGAAATAATTCGAGATCACTAGTGTCCGATAAACAAAAAAGAAAAGTTCAGCATTAAGGGCAAACAGCAGCTTTCAACGTTTTTACTCATTAGTAGGGTTGCTTTTGCCACGAATCATCCTGAGGCTGACACGTGAACTAATGACGAGCTGTGTATCATTTGGGGCGAATAGTTTGAGCTAGCTCAAACACTAATTCGTTACGAATCAAACGATCTATCCAATTTATTTATTCGTTTATTCGTGGCGAAAAAAATAAATAAATTTTTCCCCGGACAACAATGATTCGAGATATAAAATTTAGCAGGTGAAGAAATTTACCTGCTATTTTTTCGTCCGCCTTTTTTCGGTCCGCCGGTGGTTTTTCCTCTGCGGTTATCCGGATTGTTACCCGTGGTTTTCCCACCCGGTTTTCCGGAACGAAAACCACCCGGTTTGCTACCTGTTGGACTTTTTGGTCTGTTGGGTTTGGAAGAAGGGCCTGTTTTCTGCGGTTTTTTCGGGGTGGTTTTTGGCGGAGCTGCAGATTCGGATGTTTCCAGCAACTGGTAAATGGTTTTCAGCTCTGTTTCGGTTAAATCGCGCCAATCGCCTACAGCCAATCCTTTCAGAGAAACATTCATGATGCGCACGCGCTCCAGTTTCAACACTTCGTACCCGAAATAGTCACACATACGGCGAATCTGACGGTTCAAGCCTTGGATCAACGTAATCCGGAAAATGGTAGGACTTTCCATCACTACTTTACATTTCCGCGTCACTACACCCAGCATCGGAACACCAGTCGCCATGCGCTGAATCACGGTTTCAGTCAGCGGTTTATCAACCGTTACCAGGTATTCTTTTTCGTGATTGTTTCCGGCACGCAAGATTTTGTTCACCAAATCACCGTTGTTGGTGAGGAAAATCAAGCCTTGCGAATCTTTATCCAATCGCCCGATCGGGAAAATGCGCTTGTAATGATGTACGTAATGAACGATGTTATCGCGCACTCCTTCGTCGGTTGTAGAAGTAACTCCCGGCGGTTTATTCAGTGCGATGAAAATCACATCTTCGGCTTCCATCGGTTCGATATCATTGCCGTTTACACGTACACGATCGCCCGGTTTTACCTGATCACCAATCACCGCTTTTCGGCCGTTGATGAATACCGCTCCTTGTTCTATAAACTTATCGGCTTCGCGTCTGGAACACAAACCGCTTTCACTGATGAATTTGTTCAGTCGTACTGATTCCATGCGTTTTACCTTAATTTATTCTGTGTGATGAGTGATTATTCACTCCATTTTTTCATTACAACCGAAGCAATGTGTCCGCCGAAACCAAATGTATTGCTCATGGCATACGTCAGTTCTTTCTTCACGCCTTTTCCAAGTGGAAAGTCAAACAAATCGGCAAATTCCGGTTCAATGTTTTCTGTATTGATCGTTGGCGGAACAATTCCTGTTTCCAAGGCTTTGATACAAGCAATCGCTTCAATAGCTCCTGCGGCACCCAATAAATGGCCTGTCATGGATTTTGTTCCAGAAATGCTCAGCGATTTACGGTTACCGAACACGCGTTTTGCCGCGATCAATTCGCTCATATCACCTTGTGGGGTAGAAGTAGCGTGCATGTTGATGTAATCAACGTCTGCGGCTGTAATTCCAGCTTCGCGCATAGCTTCTTCCATTCCCAGCACGGCGCCATCGCCTTCAGGATGTGTTCCCGTTAGGTGATAGGCATCTGCAGCGTGACCACCACCTACAACTTCGCCATAGATTTTAGCACCACGAGCCAGTGCGTGATCCAATTCTTCCAAAATCAATGCTCCGGCTCCTTCACCCATTACAAAACCATCACGTTCCGTATCAAACGGACGAGAAGCCTTCTCAGGTGCATCGTTGCGTTTTGACAATGCCTGAGCTGAAGAGAAACCTCCGATGGCCGATTGCGTAATGGCCGCTTCGGAACCTCCGGTAATCACCATATTGGCTTTTCCCCACTTGATGTAGTTAAACGCTTCAATAATGGCGGTGTTGGAAGTGGCGCAAGCCGAAACCGGGCAAAAATTTACCCCGCGTAAGCCGTATTTAATTGAGATAATTCCCGAAGCAATATCTACCAAAATGCGTGGAATGAAGAATGGTGTAAAACGTGGAGTTCCGTCACCGTCGCAAAATTCGATCATTTGATCCTGAAAGGTTTGAATACCACCGTTCCCCGAACCCCAAATCACACCAATGCGGTCTTTGTTGAGTGTTTCGAAATCAATGTTACCATCTGTTACGGCTTGTTCTACTGCCACAAGAGCGTATTGAGAAAACGGATCGTATTTGCGGATTTCCTTTACGTCAAAATGTGCTTTCGGATCAAAATCCTTTAATTCACAGGCAAAGGTTGTTTTAAACTTAGAAGTGTCAAATTTGCTGATGAGAGCGGCACCGCTTTTTCCGTCAACCATGTTGTTCCAAAAGGTATCAACATCATTTCCGATAGGTGAAAGCGCTCCTAATCCTGTTACTACTACGCGACGTGTCATGAGTACTATTTTGTGGACGACAAATTTACGAAGTCTTTTCCATTTCGCAGGTTGCCAACTTTAATATCATGCATATGATTCAACCGATAACAGTTAGCAATACGGAAACGGAGGTGTAAATTGTAGTTTTCCGAGATAAATTATAAAAATCCGAGTTCCAGTTTTGCTTCTTCACTCATCATGTCTTTGTCCCATGGCGGATCAAAAACAATGTGAATTTCTGCACTGGTAACGCCTTCAACCGATTCCACTTTTTCACGTACGTCTTTCGGCAACGATTCGGCCACCGGACAATTAGGTGAAGTAAGAGTCATATCAATATCAACGTGACCTTCCTTGTTGATTTGAACTTCGTAAATAAGCCCTAATTCGTAGATGTCTACCGGAATTTCGGGGTCAAAGATGGTTTTAAGTATGGCAACTATTTTGTCTTCTATTGCTTCCATAATGCTTACGCTAAGGCGGTTAACGCCAGTATTTTAATTTTTTTCACCATACTCAATAATCCATTCGCGCGGGTAGGCGAGAGGTGTTCTGCCAAACCGATATCTTCAATGAAGTGTAGATTGGCTGTCGCTACATTTTCAGGGCTTTCACCGTCAAGTACACGAATGAGCAACCCGATAATTCCTTTTGTGATAATGGCATCTGAATCTGCTGTAAGGCGCATTTTGTCATTTTCAATGGAAGCATCCAGCCAAACTTTCGACTGGCAACCTTCAATAAGGCGATCATCACTTTTCTTGGCAGGATCGATCAAGGGTAAATCTTTACCCAAGTCAATGATGTACTCGTATTTCTCCATCCAATCATCGAAAAGAGAAAATTCCGATACAATTTCCTGCTGTTTTTCTTCTAAAGTCATTTCAATTTTATCATTAACGCAACATAGTGATGCTTTTTTCAACAGCGGCTATGAACGTATCAATTTCTTCGCGGGTATTGTAAAACGCAAACGACGCACGGATTGTTCCCGGAATTCCGAAAATATCCATTAAGGGTTGCGTGCAGTGATGTCCGGTTCGCACGGCGATTCCTTGTTTATCCAGCAATGTTCCGATATCAAACGGATGCAGGCCATCAACGTGAAAAGACACCACGCTGGTTTTATCTTTTGCCGTACCGATGATTTTGACACCTTCAAACGTGGAAATCAAATCTTGGGCATAATCAGCCAAACTTCGCTCGTATTGTTCCACATCTTCAATGTTGAATTGATTGAGGTATTGCAAAGCGGTTCCAAGGCAAATTCCACCGGCAATGTGTGGTGTTCCGGCTTCAAATTTGAACGGTAATTCATTGTAAGTAGTGCGCTCAAACGTCACTTTTGCAATCATATCACCACCACCTTGATACGGAGGCATTTTATCCAGCAAATCTTCTTTTCCGTACAAAACACCAATTCCTGTTGGACCAAAAACTTTATGTCCTGAAAACACGAAGAAATCACAATCTAAATCTTGAACATCAATTTTGGTATGTTGAATGCTTTGCGCTCCGTCAACCAACACCTTTGCTCCAGCCGCATGTGCTTTATCAATAATTGTTTTCAACGGATTGATGGTTCCCAACGTATTGGAAATATGGGTTACGGCCACCAATTTTGTTTTGGAGGAAAGCAATTCTTCGTAAACATCGAGTTTCAATTCGCCCCGGCTGTTTACAGGAATCACTTTCAGAATCAATCCTTTTCGTTCGCAGAGCAATTGCCATGGAACGATATTGGAATGGTGTTCCATAGCCGAAATCAAAATTTCATCTCCGGCAGAAAGCAATGATCCGAACGAAAAAGCCACAAGGTTTATACCATCGGTAGTACCTTTGGTAAAAATAATTTCCTCCTGCTTTTCGGCATTGATATACGATTTGATATATTCACGTGAAGTTTCGTACTCAGAAGTCGCTTGTTGACTCATGAAATGCACGCCACGGTGAATATTCGCATTGTTTTTGCTGTAGTATTGATTGATCGCATCCAGCACCAATTGCGGTTTTTGCGAAGTAGCCCCATTATCGAAATAAATGAGGTTTTTACCGTATATCTGTTGACGCAACGCGGGAAAATCTTGTCTGATTTCGCGCACGCTGAATTTTCGCTTTTCTACTAGACCCATGGCACAAAGATACGCATTTGCTTATTTTTATTCTTTCTAAATAGAATTAAATTACAACCTTTATCTTTGTTGTGTATCAATCATTAAAAATCTGATAATGCGATTATTGTTTTTTGTACTACTAACGGTTGCTTTGGGAACCACATCTTGTAAGAAAAACAAGTTGAAACAACCCTCTTACCTGAATTTTACGTGGGAATTTTTCGAGCAGCAATCCGGTACTTTTCAGCCAGTTGTGACAGATGGATATTTTTACCTCAATCAGTTTCGTGTAACCGGAACGCGCGTTGAAGGTCCGGCGGTTGATATTCTTCAGGCTCTTCCAGTTGGAAAGACAACGTTTAGTGCCGGCGGAAGTTTAGGATTGTCAATGGATGTTCCTGTGGGTGAGTATACGCAGTTTTCTGTAGAATTGGGTGTTGTGAACGAAGTGCAACCGTGTTTGGTATTGAATGGTGAATACAACAACGGAGTAAATGTTATCCCATTTAGAATAGAATGGGAGACAGATGAACTACTTTCATTTGTTCCTAATGCAACATTTACACTTGAAAAGAAAAAAAATTACGACGTCACGATTGGTGTAGATGTTGAAAAGCTCTTTCAAACCATTTCGATCAACGATTGGGCTGACGCCAATATTACGCCCGAACCAAATGAAACGATTATTATCAGTGAAAATTTCAATCATAAATTGTTTACTGAACTAAACGTGCAATTGGAAGGTGCGCTAACGCTTAAAGTAAGTGAGTAAATGCAAGACGACCTCAAACATATCATTGAAGGTTGCGTGAATTGGGAAAGACGATCACAGGAACAACTGTATCGTCGTTTTTCGAAAGATCTGTTTAAAGTGTGTAAACTTTACGGATCCGACACGCAAGATGCTGAAGATATGTTGCACGACGCGTTTATGCACATATACAAAAACATAGGATCTTATCATTTTTCGGGTGTGTTTGAAGGATGGTTGCGAAGAGTAACCGTGAATTGTTGCTTGCAAGCACTTCGAAAACGCAAAACGTTCCAACAATTGGCGGAAATTCCGGTGATCGACGAGGTGGAAGATGAAATGGATAAACCGATTCCGTTTGTGGCTATTTTAGAAGAAATCAATCGCCTGCCTGCAAAAGCCGGATTGGTGTTGAAATTATATGCCCTTGAAGGCTGGTCGCATGCCGAAATTGCGGAAGAACTTGAAATTTCAGTTGGAACTTCAAAATCACAACTCAATTACGCTCGTTCTGTATTGAAACAAAAACTAATGGCTTCATGAGTACCGATCCGAAACATAGATCAGACGATCAATGGCTCAGCAGTTCCTTCGATGAATGGGATGCAGGTGAGCCGTCTGGTGCATTGTGGGAACAGATTGAAGAATCGGTTGCCGTGGATGCTGTTTGGGAACGCGTGAATGAATCGTTGCAACAAGAAGAACATGTTCCGGATCAGTGGATCGTTGCTGCGCATGAAAATTGGAGTCCGGGTGAAGCTCACGACGGTTGGTCAAAATTAGATGATGCCATTTCATTGGAACAAGTTTGGACAGGGTTGAATCAATCATTGAATCTACCTGTTGCTACTCGTCTTCCGATTTGGAAATTACTGGCCGCATCGATTACAGCCATTTTCTTGACCGGACATTTTAGTGATGGTATTTTGGTTCAGCACGATTATAGTGATGTTGCTTTGGTTGCCATTGTTGAACCGTCGAATACTCCTAATCCTGCTGAGGTTGTTGACGCAAAAACAGGTACGTTTATAGCCGATAATCAATCCGCAGGAAATAGATCAACCGAAGCTGTTGAGCCGCAAGTTGTCAAACAACAAGAGCGTTTCCAGGTTCAGACTCCTGAAGACGAACATATTGTTGTTCAACAAGAAGTTCAAGCGCCAGTAAATCCTGAAGTGCTTCCTCGCATCATAAATCCATTGAATCAGGTTGAAGAAGAGGATGATGTTTTAGCAAATTTAGGTGACCCGCATTTGGTGGCGCTTCCATCCGACTGGCAGTTGAATCCGGATCAATTAAGCGCCCGCAAGTTTGTGATCAAACCTCCTTTCCATCATTGGACTGTTCAGGTTGGAACCCAGCTTTCCGTTTTACAGGAACGCAATCAGGCATTGTTGACGTCGACTTTCCCGAAACTTGGCTTGGCGGCCGATTTAAGTTACCGTCACCGATTGGGATCTGTTCAGTTTATTCACGCAATCGGAATGAGTCAGTATTCACAAGAAGCAGGAAAATACATCAACGGTCGTTATGCAACAACAAATCAACGCATCAACGCACTTCAGTTTTCAAGCTCGATTGGGTATACGTATAAACGATTTACCGTTTACGGAGGAATACTTGTTTCAAAAGCTTTAAACGGATTGGAAGTTAACAATGTAGCCATTACGCAGGTTTATAACTTCGATCAAGTGCAAATGGGCTTTACGAGCGGAATTGATTTCAGAATAGCTTCTTTCCCGAATAGTGGAAAACACATTTCGATAGGTTCACAATACCAATGGTTGCCTTCTTACAGCGGTTCGAAAGCATCATTCGAAAATATTCAGGGAATTCGTTTCCAAACAAAATTTTCATTTTGATTCCAACCTTTTCAAGGTAGGCGCATCAATCTAAAAAACAACGGAATTAACAACTAGAAAATAATAAGTTAGGGTTCAAATGTTAGGTACACTGTCTCTCTCCAAAAGGTAAGATTTTAGGAGTAAAAATTACTACAACAACTTCGACAGTGGGTTATTAAAATTAGTGATAAGGTAGAACTGGCACTAAGTATAAAAGAGAGGAGGCGACTCCTCTTTTTTATGTTCTGGTTTCATCCTTTTTTAAGAAAGATCAAGAATTCTCTGTTCCCATCTCCACCAAAAATGGGAGATTCAATAATTTCTTGTGTAATCAGATGCGACTCGGCAGCAAATCGTTTTACATTCTCCAATACTTGCGGGTAACTCAAACTGCTTCTTACAACACCGTGTTTATTCAATGACTTACGTTCCAATTCAAATTGCGGTTTGATCAAGGCTACCACTGTGGCTCCTTCTTTGAGATATGCTTGAATGAAAGGCAGAACTTTTTCTAAGGAAATAAACGAAACATCGATCACAGCGCCGTCTTGTAGTGTAGGAAAATGATGAGCGGTTAATTCACGCACATGGGTTTTTTCAAAATTGGTGATTTTGGGATTGTCTTTCAGGCGTTCATGTAATTGCCCATGACCAACATCAATGCAGGTTACGTGAGCTACGCCGCGTGAAAGCAACACTTCTGTGAAACCACCAGTTGATGCGCCAATATCCATAAAAGACAATCCTTCAACTGAAATGGCCCAATGGTCGAGCGCTTTGATTAATTTCAATGCTCCACGAGAAACCCAGGGAAGTTCTTCATTGATCAAACTGATGGTGGCATCTACGTCAATTTTCTTTCCGGGTTTGTCGATTGCAACTCCGTTTACCAGCACATCACCGTTTTTGATGAGTTCTTCACCACGCGTGCGCGATGTAACGAGTCCGCGTTCCATTAAAACTTTATCCAATCGTTCTTCCATGCTACAAAAGTAGTCTAATAACCTCAGTTAGATTCTATAGTTTAGTCATAACACCTCTGAATACGCATGTTTTTTATGAAAAAGTTAAAATAACGTGAGTTCGGGATAAGAATTCAGTCAGATCGCTTAGAGATAGCTGGATTCAAGCGAAAAGAACGAGATGTATCGGGCATACATCGAGTGC
>JBILJP010000520.1:0-2892 GCA_044377135.1 Fluviicola sp. | reverse complement strand
GAATGAAAAATGCAGAATTGGGAATCATCATTATTCATTCTGTATTCTTCATTCATCATTACTCCGGTGTATCAATGTAAACATCCGATCGTTTGTTTCCAAAGTAATACGACATCCCGAATCCGACGATGAGTGATTGAGCAGGTTTGTTCAGATCTTCTTGTGTGAAACCTCCGAGCGTTTGAAGACCGACGTGATAGGGTTTAAAATCGTACCCACTGATGTTATAGCCGATTATCCAGCGATAAGCAACCGCTTCATCAGATGCCAATACCAATGAAAGTGTCGGTTCAACATACATGGCGGTTACTCGTTGAATTCCTGATTCGCGCGTAAGATCAGTAACAAAAGCTGTTTGCGCCAATCCGGCTTTACAACCAATTTCAACCGCAAAACGTTCGGTTTGCCACTTATGCCAACCAGCTTCTACAAATGCACCATACGTATGCGCTCCACCATTCATTTTTTTTGGAACTTTATATTCACTGATAATATAGTAGCTGTATTTCGGTCCGCCAGCAACATACCAATCACGGGCAAATTTGTATTGCACTTTCGGTTGTACATTGATCAAGCCGTTCAGATAAGCACGGTAAGCGCCATTTGCTCTGCCCGAAGGCAATGCCAACTCCATTGTTACGTTGAGTTTATCGTCGCCGATTTGTGCCAAACCGCTATTTGCGAAACCAAGCGCAAGAAGCGCGAAGAGTATTCTTCCGGTATATTGGGAGCGTTGCATCATCGTTATCAAAGCTACTAATTTAACTACTATAACGTTGAATCGTTTTTCAGATTGTACTTTTGACCGATGATTCGTAGTATTCTTTATATCATTCTTTCAGGAATCTCCTTTTTTTGTGTCAATTTCATTGTAAAGATGTTCGGCGAAACCAAGCATCCACTTATTGACGGATTGCAAACCTTTCCGACACACGAGTTGGTCTTTTTCCGATCTCTTATTTCCTTTTCCATCAGTTTTGCCATCATTAAATACCGCGGCTTACCGGTTTTGGGAAATAACCGAAAATGGCTTTTTCTCAGAGGAACAAGTGGCATGGTCGCACTCACACTATTCTTTTTCACACTTCATCATTTACCATTGGCCATTGCTTCGACCTTACAATACCTTTCGCCCATTTTCACAGTTTTGATTGCCGGTTATTTGTTCAAAGTATCCATTTCTCGTTGGCAATATTACTGCAGTGTTTTGGCGTTTGGTGGTGTTGTACTTATCGGCATCAATGGCATTTCGGGCGGACTCTACATTTCTCAGTCTGACCTTATTTGGATAGGATTAGGCATCGTTTCATCCTTTTTATCGGGAATTGCTTACAACGCGATCGTGAAACTGAGAACAACTGAGGAACCAATCAATATCGTGATTTATTTCCCCATGCTTGCACTACCGCTCACCGGAATTTGGTGCTTGTTTGATTTTACTGTTCCACGCGGAATAGAATGGTTGTTGCTTTTATTGATCGGTATTTTCACGCAGATCGCACAGGTCTTACTCACCCGAGCCTTGATGTTCGGCAAAACAACAACGATAGTACCGTTTCAGTATTTGGGAGCTATCTACGCATTGGTTACCGGCTGGTTCATTTTCGACGAACAGTTGGAATGGATTTCGTTGCTCGGAATTGTGTTGATTATTGGTGGAGTAATTATAAATGCGTTGATTCGGAAACAGGTAAATCCGAGTGATGACAAGGGTGTAAATGTTAGTAACGGATAAAAACGGGTAAGTTTCTAATCTAAACTCGGGTGGCTTTTTAAGGAATAGATCGCTAAAAACGGGCTATTTATAACCGAGTTTATTATAAGCTTCGAAAAGCTCACCTACAATTCTTTTAAACCAAGTAATAACAAAGAGATCAGTGTTTCTAAACATGCCTGAGGCAGTCAGGCGGTTAGAAACTTTTATTTCTACTTTGTATCAAACTCATTCTTCACTCCTTTTTCATCAAAAAAACAGCACAATCCTTTTCATTAAATGATGTTTTTCACTAACTTAAATAAGAAAACAACTAGTTATGTGTCAAAAAAATGATTTTTCACACCGACAATGTGTGATCTGCAACAAACAATTAATTGGACGATCTGATAAGCGTTTCTGTGATATTACATGTAAAAATTACTATCACAGCGAGGTACGTAAATCGGTCAAAACAATTGCTTCCGAGACAATGAAAGTTTTAGCGAAAAACATCATTATCCTTGAAGGTATAATGGGTGAAGAAAAAAACAGCTGCCTGATTGATAAATTAGCTCTGGAACGTCTTGGGTTTAGGTTTAATTACATCACGGATATCGGGCAAAAGTATGGTGTTAATTCCTATGGAATTTTCAGTTTTAATTACCGTTTTGTGAAAAACAAGAAGGTTGAAATAACAATTGACCGAAAACGAAGTCCCATTTCCCCGTTCATATTTAAACGATGGAGTCGGGAAATCTCAGAAACATCCGTATAACACTCAATTTTTGGGAAGTTATTTACAATTCCCTAGTTTGAGTAGGATTTCGGTATTAAGTCAGTGAAAGGTGATAAACAAATTCTATTAAGATCGAATTAAACTCAGTAATGACAAAGGAATAAGTGTTTCTAACGGTTAGAAACTGATAAGTTATTATCTGTAAAAAGCGGATGAGCTATCACTAATCGGGTGTATCCGACTTTTAGATCCCTTCAAAACTTCACTTCCTCCGGTTATGGTGTATCCTCACGGTCGAATCGAAGGCTTTTGAGGTAATGCAGCTTTCCCGTATCCCACTAATAGCAAGGCCATAAGTGTTTCTAACGGTTAGAAACGGGTATAAACATCTGGAATAGCTGTAAATACTGGTGTTTTGGCTGATTTCGGGTTTCAGGGTCACAATTAGGAGTATGATTGT
>JBILJP010000170.1:0-10159 GCA_044377135.1 Fluviicola sp. | reverse complement strand
ATTTAGCGAAAGATTTAGAAAACTCCGAATACAAATTCGGTTTTACAACAGACATAGAGTCTGACAGAGCACCCAATGGTTTGAACGAAACCATCATTCGGTTTATCTCCGCAAAAAAGGAAGAACCCGAGTGGTTATTGGATTACAGATTAAAAGCTTTTCGCATTTGGAGTGAAATGAAGGAACCGAATTGGGCACACGTTCATTACGAAAAGCCCGATTTTCAAGCCATATCGTATTACGCTGCACCAAAACAAACCAAGAAATACGAAAGTTGGGACGATGTTGACCCCGAGTTAAAAGCCACTATGGCCAAACTAGGGATTTCAATGGAAGAACAACAGCGTTTGACAGGTGTAGCTGTAGACTTCGTAATGGACTCCGTTTCCGTAGCCACTTCTTTCAAAGCAAAATTGGGTGAATTGGGCATTATTTTCTGTTCATTTTCCGAGGCAGTGAAAGAACACCCTGAATTGGTAAAACAATACATGGGATCTGTGGTTCCGGTTACCGATAACTTTTACGCGGCCTTAAACAGTGCTGTTTTTACCGACGGATCTTTCTGTTACATCCCGAAAGGTGTTCGTTGCCCAATGGAACTTTCCACGTACTTCCGTATTAATGAAGCAAATACAGGGCAGTTTGAACGCACTTTGGTCATTGCTGATGAAGGTTCATATGTTTCTTATTTGGAAGGATGTACTGCTCCGCAACGCGATGAAAACCAATTGCACGCAGCAGTTGTTGAGTTGATCGCGTTGAATGATGCTGAAATCAAGTACTCAACCGTACAAAACTGGTATCCGGGCGATAAAGACGGGAAAGGCGGGATTTTTAACTTCGTTACCAAAAGAGGTTTGTGTGAAACCAACGCGAAAATTTCGTGGACTCAGGTTGAAACCGGATCTGCCGTAACGTGGAAATACCCTTCATGTATCTTGAAAGGTGATAACTCGATCGGAGAATTTTATTCTGTTGCCGTAACCAACAATTACCAGCAAGCAGATACCGGTACCAAGATGATTCACTTGGGTAAAAACACTAAGAGCACGATTATTTCAAAAGGTATTTCTGCCGGAAAATCGCAGAATTCTTACCGGGGATTGGTGCAGATTCACAAGAATGCTCACAATGCCCGCAATTTCTCGCAGTGCGATTCACTGTTGATGACTGACGAGTGTGGCGCGCATACGTTTCCGTACATCGAATGTAAAAATGCAAGTGCCAAAATCGAACACGAAGCAACGACTTCAAAAATCGGTGAGGATCAGATTTTCTATTGCTTACAGCGCGGAATCAGTGAAGAAAAAGCAATCAGTTTGATTGTAAACGGCTATTGTAAAGAAGTGTTGAATCAATTACCGATGGAATTCGCCGTGGAAGCACAAAAATTACTTGCCATAAGTTTGGAGGGCTCCGTAGGTTAGGACGAATGATTGCAGATTGGTAGATTGCAGATTGACAGATTGCAGATTGACAGATTGACAGATTGACAGATTTAGAAGATAGATTAAAAATTAGAATAGTTTGGCAAAAATTGAACGATTTGAGGATTTAGAGGTTTGGCAAACAAGTATGAAATTGTGCGCTGATATCTATAAAATCACTAATTCGGAATTGTTCTCAAAAGACTTCGGTTTGAAAGATCAAATTCGACGATCAGCTGTTTCTGTTCCTTCAAATGTATCTGAGGGATATGAACGAGATAGCAAACGACAGTTTATGTATTTTTTAGTCATAGCAAAAGGCTCATGTGGTGAATTGCGAACACAATTAAGAATAGCAAGAGATTTGAATTACATTGAAGAAACGGTTTATTCAGAAATCAATGATCAATGTATTTCAACAAGCAAACAGCTTAAAGGTTTTATAAATTATTTGAGCACATACAAAGAAAAAAAGTAAGATTACAAATTGGCAGAAATCTGCAATCTGCCAATTTGTAATCTTTAATCTATATAAAAAGAAGATGTTAAAGATCGAGAATTTACACGCGTCAATTGACGGAAAAGAGATACTAAAAGGATTGAATCTGGAGGTAAAAGCCGGAGAAGTACACGCTATCATGGGGCCTAACGGCGCCGGGAAAAGTACATTGGCATCCGTTTTAGCCGGACGCGAAGAATACGAAATTACCGACGGCTCTGTTTCTTTTGACGGTAAAGACCTATTGGAATTGGCCACAGAAGATCGTGCTCGTGAAGGATTGTTTTTAGCCTTTCAATATCCGGTAGAAATTCCCGGAGTATCAAATGTGAACTTTCTACGTACCGCTTTGAATGAAATCAGAGAATACAATGGTCAGGAACAAATTTCGGCAAAAGATTTCATGGCTTTGGTTCGCGAAAAATCTGCTATTGTAGAATTAGACGCCAAATTGGCAAGTCGCTCGGTAAATGAAGGCTTTTCAGGTGGTGAAAAAAAACGCAATGAGATTTTCCAAATGGCTATGCTCGACCCGAAGCTCGCTATTTTGGATGAAACGGATTCAGGTTTGGATATTGATGCCTTGCGTATTGTTGCGAATGGCGTAAATACCTTGAAGTCGGATAAAAACGCGACAATCGTGATTACCCACTACCAACGTTTGCTCGATTATATCATTCCTGATTTTGTGCACGTTTTATACGACGGTAAAATTGTGAAATCAGGTCCGAAAGAATTGGCGTTGGAGCTGGAAGAAAAAGGATACGATTGGATCAAAGCCGAATTTCAACACTAAGCAACATCCACGATGAATTTAGAAACGATTATCCCTGAAATGGCGGCCAGTATCAATTGGAAGCTTGAAGGAAAACATCTATTATCCGAAGATTTGCGTAAACAAGCGCTTTCGGTGCTAGAGAATATGCCTTTTCCAACCACAAGAACCGAGGCTTGGAAATATACACGCCTGACGAAAATTCGCAATGGAAATTTCGTTGCCCGCCAAGAACAACTGGCTTCAAACAATCATCAAATTGATTCAAACGCTGTATCGATGGTGTTTGTAAACGGTCATTTTGCGGCTAACCTTTCGTCTTCTGAATTTCCCGACGGAATCAAATTATTGGCACTTTCACAAATGGACGCAATGGAACTTTCCGTTTTAGGAAACTCGTTACCGTTGGAAGGCGAATTATTTAATGCGTTTAATACTGCATATGCTACAGATGGTGTTTACTTGCACATTTCTGCAAATATGCACATTGAACCGGTTATTGAAATCACGCATATCACAACCGGAGATTCAACTGTTTCTCATGTCAGAAATGTGATTATTGCCGAAGCGTTTTCAAAAGCACATGTTATTCAACAGTATGTAACAGAGAATGCCGCTACTTGTTTCACCAATGTAGTTACCGAAGTTTCTGTTGCTAAAAACGCGTTTTTAACCATCGATAAACTGCAATACGAAGATGAATCGTGCTTTGCAATTACAACGGAACAAGTAACTCAAGCAGCTGATTCTAATTTCACGATCAACACCATTACACTAAATGGTGGCTTGGTTCGCAACAATCTAAACATTGGCGTTAACGGTCACAACTGTGAAACACATCTCAATGGTGCGTATATCTTAAAGGGAAATCAACACGTGGATAATCATACGGTGGTAGATCACACGGTTGCACATTGTGTTTCGAACGAATTGTACAAAGGCGTTATTGACGAAAAAGCCACAGCGGTATTCAACGGGAAGGTTTTTGTGCGAAAAGATGCTCAAAAAATCAATGCGTTTCAGTCGAATGGGAATGTCTTGCTAAGCGATGATGCCACGGTTAATTCAAAACCCGAATTGGAGATTTATGCTGATGATGTAAAATGTTCGCATGGCTCCACTACCGGTCAGCTCGATGACGAAGCTATCTTCTATCTCAGAGCTCGTGGTATCGGTGAAAAAGCGGCTCGTCAGTTGATGGTAGGTGCTTTTGTTGGCGATGTTTTCGGGAAATTGACGAATGAAGCGGTGAAAGCGCGAGTTGATCTGTTGATGAAGGAACGATTTGGTTGGGATTTTTAAATGATAAAACCTTCTGAAAGCCCCTGTTTATAGACTTCTTTGAAAAGTGTAAAATTTTAAAATTGGCCAATTTTAAACGTTTAGATTTTTAAAATTTTACACTTTTCTCGAAAAAATTTCCGCAAAAAAATTGTTTCAAATGATCTTTTCGTCTAACTTAATTAAGAAAAGACATTATGGGAGCTTCAAAAGCCAATCAATTTTCTCAAGATTTTAAAGATCTATCAACTACCGCCAATGCACTCGCTCATCCGGCTAGAATTGCCATTATCAACGAACTAAGACGCACTTCAATGATGCGGTCAACTGATTTTTCTGCTTGGTTGAAACTACATCCAACAACTATCCACCATCATTTACATAAACTCAAACGGGCCAACCTCATCGAAATGGAGTATGCCGTGCATCATTATACAATCCGACTCATCAACGAGAATTTAGAGGATCTGCATAGCTTTCTCGGAAATTGATTCTTTCAAGTCACGATCATCATCCGAGCACTTAAGGTTAATATACCTGCTACATTTTTTTCGGGTTGCGCTAAAAAATACTTGATCTGTATATTATTTTTCACTAGTGTCCGATAAACAAAAAAGAAAAGTTCAGCATTAAGGGCAAACAGCAGCTTTCAACGTTTTTACTCATTAGTAGGGTTGCTTTTGCCACGAATCATCCTGAGGCTGACACGTGAACTAATGACGAGCTGTGTATCATTTGGGGCGAATAGTTTGAGCTAGCTCAAACACTAATTCGTTACGAATCAAACGATCTATCCAATTTATTTATTCGTTTATTCGTGGCGTAAAAAATAAATAAATTTTTCCCCGGACAACAATGATTCATTTTATCGATGAAGACTTGCGTGAAGCGGTTTTTACAAATCGTTATCTTTGGCGCATGCAATTGAACATTTTATGCATCGGCAAAACAGGAAAATCGTTTCTTGAATCGGGCGAACAGGAGTATCTGAAGCGGTTATCGAATTACATTTCGGTGGAAATGCTTATTCTACCCGATATTAAAAACGCAAAAAGCCTAAGCGAGCAGCAAATCAAGCAAAAGGAAGGACAACAATTTTTGGAAAAGATCGGCCCGAAAGAAACCGTGATTTTGCTGGATGAACGCGGAAAACAATACGATTCGGTTGCTTTTTCTAATTTTCTGCAAGAACAATTTAATCGTGGAGGAAAGCAAGTGTATTTTCTTGTCGGTGGACCATATGGCTTCAGTGATGAGATTTACCAACGTGCAAACGGACAACTTTCACTTTCAAAAATGACCTTTTCACACCAAATGATCCGGTTGTTTTTCATTGAGCAATTGTATCGGGCAATGACGATTTTAAAGGGCGAACCGTATCATCACAGGTAAGCTGTAACCGCTTATTTCCGGCAATGAATCTCAATTTGACTGCAATAACGGTCTTCTTCCGAATGGCGATTCAGGTAATTGAGTTTTCCCGATTGGTGCAATGAACGAATGAATTCAGATACGGTGAGTTTCTTTTCTATTCCTGTGAAACCGGCTTTCTGATGTAATGTCACCCACTCCGATTGCCGCAGTCGATTTACAAAACTACTTCTGTTCCACGTCATGGCATTCCAGATCCATTTCGGGTACTTCAAACAATTGAATAACAATGCTTCGTCTACTCCATAGCTGAAATGGTCTCCCAAATCGACTAAATGAACCACTTGCCCTCCTTTTTTCAATAAACGATAGGTTTCGTCGACCGTGATTTTTGGATAACGAATATGTTCATAAACCGTATAGCTAAGAATCACGTCAAACGTTTCATCGTCAAACGGCAACTTTTTACCATCATAAATGCGGTAATCCAATTCCATATTCTGAACCAATTCCGGGTCCAAATACTGATCAATATCTGCAATCGCCAAAATCGCCCCCTCTTGTTTTAGTCGTTCGGCAACTTGGTACGTTTGCCCAGGCCCCAACTCCAAGATTCGCTTACCCGACGGATCAATGTACTTTTTATACAATTGTACTACCGCTTCCACTGCTTCGGGATTTTGATTGAGACCGGTAACGTGAAAACGCTGCGCTCTTTTTCTAACAGCCGGAAGCTTGATCAATTGATTTTTAATTATTTCTTTAAATACATTCATCTTTTACCGGCGTTGGAAGTAAACCTACGGTTTTTCTCATAAAACTGCTCTAAGCCAACTATCATTTTCTCCAATGAGTAATCGCTTGTCAGCACTTGATATGCTTGCTCTGCAATAGTGGTTGCTTTTTCCTGATCCGTTAAGAGAGAAGCAATCATATCGGCATACTGCTCTATGCTAAACGGTTCGACCAGTAAGCCCGATTCCTCGGGAACCAACAATTCTGAAGGAGAAGGTACGTTGAATGCAACAATGGGCTTTCTTACCGACATTGCCTCAGCAATCACAATTCCGAAACCTTCAGAAACAGAAGGAATGAGCACCACATCCGACGCCACCATATACGAACGCGGATTGGGCTGAAAACCAGTGAATGTCACATTTTCAGTAAGTCCTTTGGTTTTCACCAATTCGTTGAGTTCGTCTTCGAGTTCGCCCCACCCTACTATCACCAACTGAATTTCAGGAAATTCTTCTTTGAGTAATTCCAATGCGGCAATGGCGAAACGATGACCTTTAAAGCCGGTTAGCCGACCAACAATACACAATTGCGGATTCCCGAAACGGTAACGTTCCTCGTACGGAACAAGTGGATCAAACTCAAAACCGTAATAAATCAGCTGAGTAGTTGAAGGTTGGCAAATTCCCAATCCGGTATACAAATTCTCCAGTCCTTTTGAGATCACGAACGCAGCATTGATCCGTGATTCGGCAAAACGGGCAACGCGCCAGTATTTATTTTTGACCTTGTGTTTCGGATCGAAGCCAAAATGGTTGTTGTACCATTCTTCGTAGCCGTGTTTTCCTGAAACCAACACCGTTTTCCGGGCAAAAAACCGCTTTGCCAGACTCATAGTCAAATCGGCATGCAATAAATGGGAGTTGACCAGATCATATTCCCGCATCCGTTTTCCTAATTTGGGAAGCGAAGTCAGCAATTTCAATCCGGCAATCGGGAAAAGGAAATAAGTGATGTTTTCTTTTTGCAAGAGTTCCTGAAAAGCAAGTGTTTCGGACTCTACTGCATATAAAATTAAACAGTCGACCTGATGTCCGCGCCCGCGCAATCCGGGAATGGCATTCAATAGGAATTTTTCACTTCCGGCTACGCCACGCACGTATGTTACTTGTAAGACTTTCATAGACTATTGATTAATTGCCTGTAGGCCTCAAACATATGAAGATGTGAAAAATGGGTCACGGCTTTTTCACGGGCAGCTTGTGCTAATTCATTCCTTACAGTTTTATTTTCAATCAAGTAATTCAACTGAGTGGCAAGCACTTCCGAATCGGATTTTTCAACCAGCAAACCATTCAACGCATGATCTACCAGGTTATTGATGCCAGAAATATCGGAGCCAATCACAGGAAGTCCGCACGACATGGCCTGCATCAACGAAGTCGGCATGGTTTCACCCAATGAAGCATGCACGTAAATAGTAGTTTGGTGGAGCAATGAAATGATTTCTTCTTCATTTAACAACCCTAAAAACCGAATCTGTTCGGTCAATCCGTTTGTTGAAACAAAAGCTTCACACATTTCAAGTTGATCGCCCGAACCGGCTAATAATAAGGTCACCAACGGATTATTAAGCAACTGAATGGCACGAATAAGCGCGAGCTGATCTTTTTGGGTGGAAAAACGCCCGATCATTGAAATGACGATTCTGTTATCGTTTTCCGGCGTTGGTACCGGATGATATACACTGACATCAATTCCGTTATTAATGACCTTCATTTTGCCCTCATAATGATTGCCGTATTGGGCAATGTATTCCTGTTTGTAGGCGTCGGAAAGCAACACTATTTTAGCCGCATCTCTTCCGCTCCAACGCGAAAACTGGTGTTCGATCCGTCGTTTTACGGCATTCGGAGTGTGCTCTACTACAATTAATTTAGCACCGCTCTTGCGACAATAACGTGCTACGGGAAGAATGAGGTTGGTACTGTGAAGTAGAATCACGGCTGGCTGGCGGGAATGCAATTCTCTGTAAACTTTTCGCCACGATTTCAGATCCAGGCCTCTGTTTTTAAGAATTGTGGCCGTTGAAACCTGATGTTGTTCTGCCGCTGTCAGATAAGCTTCTCTGGTTGGTTCAATACCGTAAAACAACAGCGAGTGCTCAAATTCATGATTTACATCGGCTGCAATAAGCGAAAACACCACACTACCATGACCTCCGAGTCCGCTGTAAAGCACCTGACACAGGCGTTGTTGTATGATCACAGATTCCGTCATAATTTGCGAAGCGTTACACAGGTTACCTGAAATGGTTTAAACGATTTCGGAATATAAGCAACAATGTGTTTCCACGATTGAAATTTATAGAATGGCATCAACGCCCGAAGCATGGTTACAGTAAACAGCGAAGGATTGCGCAACAACATCTTGGCAAAACTACTGCCTTCAATGGTCACAATTTCGCCATTCACCAACTTGCACGCCGGAAACAAGTCTTCAATCGTTTTTACGTCAGGGCGAAACATCGTATCAATCGGATCATTGTGATATGGATACCGATGCGGAACGGTAATGATGATATAGCCATTGGTCTGCACAATATCTACCAACAAATCACATACAAGCCTTGGGTTTTCGACATGTTCGAGCAAATTGGAACACAACGCACCATTAATCTCATGCTTTTTGACTTGCTCTCTGAATTCTTCATTCATCAGATCGCCAGCCAGGTCAACACCGACGTCTTCTTTCATATCAAGGTGCAAAACCTTTCCGCCCTGCTGAACAAACGGTTTAAAAATCTCCTTATCAATAAACGGCTGATCAACCGTTCTAAAATGATGCGTAGAACTACCCACATTGATCAAAGGCGACAACTCCGAAATTCGGCTGTGCATTTCATTCGCTATCCATTTTGCTTCCTGCAGCAGCATAATCAGTTTGTTAATTGAGTGATCAATTCTACAAAAACAGTGGCTTGGTATTCTCTGGTATAGGTTGCTATTTCGGCATCGTTTCCCTGATAAGTTAACGTGCCTGTCTGTTCCCATTCGTTGTACCAAACCGCCAATTGATCGGCGCATTCTTGTGGTGTATCTTTGATGATTCCGGCGTTGGTTTCCCGGAGTGTTTTTTCCAGAATTCCATGATCATTCGGAGCCATCAGAATGTTCTTTTTCGCGCCCAGGTATTCGAAAATTTTACCCGGATAAATTCCCCAATAAGCCGGCCAAACAGGATAATACACTACGTGTGCCTGCTGCAGTTCACGAATGGCATCTTTGCGCCCAACAAACTCAGTAACAATCAAGTGTTCTTTCGGAAAAAGTCGTTCTATTTCTGCTCCGACCATCGGATTTACTTTTGCCCCCAGAAATTTAAGCTGAATACTTGCATTCGGATGTTCCTTTAAAAACAATTGAAAACCGCTAGCAAAAGTTTGCAAATCCTGTTGTAAATGGAGTGTTCCCAAACACAGAATGGTCAAATTTTCTTTCGAAGATGGTGTTACCTGAAAGGCGTTGAAGAGGTCTTTTTCGAAACCGTTCTTAACAAGTGTTACGGGAAGTTGTGGTAACAGACCTTTCAAATAAGGAATGTAGGTTTCATTGCAAACGATCACCTGTTTGGCACTTTTCAGCCACTTCACCATGAACTTATGCACGAATGAAAAGCGGATTTTCGTAATTGCAGAGACCTGCGAACGGTCTTTCAGTTGCGCATGAATGTCCCACAAATCTCTGAAATCGGCTACCCAAGGCACGTTGTTGTGCTTTGACAGTTTTACCGCCAATTTCACCCCGTTATTCGGGTTGCAAGTAACCAAAATCAATGAAAACGCTTCTTTTTTCAAGAGTTCGTTTGCGGTGTTGTAATAGTTGGAAACCACATCCCGATCAATCTCTATCTGACCGAAAACCGAACCAATCCATTCGGCAAGTACACGAACGATGCGCGATTTCGCAAACACCCGCCATTGCGTGAGTTTATAAAGAAATGTCGATTTGTTAGGAACCGAAATCACCCGAATTCCATCCCTGATTTGTTCGTTTACCGGAGCCGTGTTTT
>JBILJP010000169.1:0-10184 GCA_044377135.1 Fluviicola sp. | reverse complement strand
GTGTTAAAGGCTGCCCTGCTGTAAAGTTCACCAAATCAATGAAATTGAATGTATCATCTTCTCTGATTTTATCGTAATCAGCCTCATTAGCAAACGTTAGACCAAGCATCCCTTGTTTTTTCAAGTTGGTTTCATGGATGCGCGCAAACGATTTCACTATCACAGCACAAACGCCCAAGTGACGTGGTTCCATGGCTGCATGTTCACGAGAAGAACCTTCACCGTAATTGTGATCACCAACCACTATTGAAGGAATTCCCGCCGCTTTGTAAGCACGTTGTACTGCAGGAACTTCACCTGTTGCGCCAGTCAATTGATTCACAACCTCGTTTGCTTTGCCATTGAATGCATTTTCGGCACCGATGAGCATGTTGTTGGAAATATTATCCAAGTGACCGCGGTAACGCAACCAAGGACCGGCCATCGAAATGTGGTCTGTGGTGCATTTTCCTTTTGCTTTGATCAACAATTTGGCTCCTGTAATATTTTGTCCGTTCCAAACCGGGAATGACTCAAGGAGTTGCAAACGCGAAGAATCTGGCGCCACTAATACCGAAACACCGCTTCCGTCTTCTGCAGGAGCTTGATATCCGGGATCTTCTACATCAAATCCTTTTGTTGGCAACTCATCACCTTTAGGAGGAAGTAATTTCACGGCCTCACCTTTGTCATTCATCAATGTATCCGTCAACGGATTAAAACCCAAATCACCGGCAATTGCCAATGCCGCTACCATTTCAGGAGAGGTTACAAAAGCATGTGTATTTGGGTTACCGTCGGCACGTTTTGAGAAGTTACGGTTGAACGAGTGAACGATGGTGTTTTTCTCTTGTTTTTCGGCACCTGCACGATCCCACTGACCGATACAAGGTCCGCAAGCATTGGTAAATACCTTTGTCCCCATTTTCTCAAAAGTTGCAATGATACCATCACGCTCAATGGTGAAACGCACTTGTTCTGACCCGGGATTGATTCCGAATTCAGCTTTCGGAGTAATACCATGTGCAACCGCTTGCTCTACGATAGATGCGGCACGAGACATATCTTCGTAGGAAGAATTGGTACAAGAACCGATCAAGCCCCACTCTACTTTTGTAGGCCAGCCATTCGCTGCTGCTTCCGCTTTCATTTTAGAAACAGGTGTTCCGCGATCCGGTGTAAACGGTCCGTTAATGTGCGGTTCTAATGTATTCAAGTCGATTTCGATCACCTGATCAAAATAATCGGAAGGATTTGAGTAGACCTCAGGATCACCGGTCAAATGCTCTGCAACCTGATCTGCCAGAGCAACAACATCTGCACGACCTGTAGCCGTAAGGTAACGACGCATTGAATCATCGTATCCGAACGTTGACGTTGTAGCACCGATTTCGGCACCCATATTACAGATCGTTCCTTTTCCGGTACATGAAAGCGAAATCGCTCCGTCGCCGAAATATTCAACGATGGCACCTGTTCCACCTTTTACGGTAAGAATATCGGCTACTTTCAGGATTACATCTTTGGCAGAAGTCCAACCATTCATGCGACCGGTTAATTTCACACCGATCAGTTTCGGAAATTTCAATTCCCAAGCCATTCCGGCCATTACATCCACGGCATCGGCACCACCAACACCAACAGCAACCATTCCGAGTCCGCCGGCATTTACCGTATGCGAATCCGTCCCGATCATCATTCCACCCGGAAAAGCATAATTTTCAAGCACCACCTGGTGAATGATTCCCGCACCCGGTTTCCAAAATCCGATACCATATTTATTAGAGATGGAAGACAAGAAATTAAATACCTCGTTGTTTTCGTTGAGTGAACGTTGTAAATCTGCGGAAGCACCAACTTTTGCCTGGATCAAATGGTCGCAATGAACCGTTGAAGGAACAGCCACTTTTTTCTTTCCGGCTTGCATAAACTGCAGCAATGCCATTTGAGCAGTTGCATCTTGCATCGCTACCCGATCAGGTGCAAAGTCCACGTATGATTTTCCACGCTCGTAGGCTTGTGAAGCATTACCTTCCCACAAGTGTGTGTACAAAATCTTCTCGGAAAGGGTAAGCGGTCGGCCTACAATCTCGCGAGCTGCTGCCACGCGTTCAGGAAAAGCAGCATACATTTTGCGAATCATATCTAAATCAAATACTGCCATTTTCTTTTGTTTTTGAATGAGTTTAAAGGTAAGCAATTCTGAAAACAGCGTGTGTTAAATAAAGTTGATAATGGGATTGATTTTTTCGATGGCAGGAAGTAAAGATTATAATCTAATGTAAAACGAGAATACGCTTTTATACCAAAAGATGATCTTCTGTGTTCATTTCCTTGTGTCTTTGTGTCCTTGTGGTGAAATAAAAAGAATAGGAAGACACAAGGCTTTACAGTTTAAACTAATCACCAGGCATTCGAAACCATTCACTACTGTAGTTTGTTTACTGAAAATCAACTAAATTTAGTCTATGAATTTACTTCTCAACGTCTGTATATTCTTTGTCGTTTTTACAACAAGCTGTTATTGTTATGGTCAGGAAAGCAGTAAACAAACGTTGCTAGACAGCCTCAACAAAGCACGTGAAAAAGACTTGGGCGCCTTTAATTTGTATGTAACAAAAACCAAGTTAGAGTTTATTGCCGGAGCCTTCAGTAATAGATCGAATCAAGGTTTTCAGCCCTTTACCTTTACCTATCATGTTTATCTACCATTTCAATTAGAACTCAACCGTGTGAATGAAAAAGCCGGAGATAAGTTGATGAAAATCAATATGCCTTTGATCGTTCATCATTCGAAATATGGTAATTATGCAATGGGCTTGGGAAGTCGCTTTAGTTTTTTAATTTACAAACGATTGTATTTGAGCTATCAAATTGGCGTAGTGTGGTGTGAAGTGGTAAAGAAAGATACCGACGATGGTTTCCAGAATATGGGTTTTAATTTTCACCACGAATTCAACATCAGTTACGGCATCACCAAACGAATTGCAATTAGTGCCAACCTCATCCATATTTCAAACGGAGGTTTGTTTAAAAATGTCAAAAACAACCAAGACGTTCTCGGTATTGGGGTTAGTTATAATTTCAATTCCTACTGATGTGAGTTGGGGAAGCTTATTCAACAAAAAAGCCCCATACATCGACATTGCTCAGTAACGGGGCTTTTTATTGTTTTCACTATTTCTATTAATTCACCAGCAACTTGTGTGACGGTGCAAATTTGGTCAAGGTAATACCTTCTACCGCTTTCGTATACTCTTCAATCGTTGGAGTTCTTCCCAAGATCGATGACAAAACAACTACCGGTGTTGAAGAAAGTAACGACTCTCCTTTTTTGCCTTCGGCATCTTCTACCACACGCCCTTGAAACAATCGGGTTGATGTAGCCATCACGGTGTCACCTTTCTCAGCTTTTTCCTGATTACCCATACACAAGTTACAACCCGGACGCTCTAAGTACAACATGTTTTCATACTTCGTACGCGCTTCTCCTTTCGGAGCGTTGTCGTTGAATTCGAAACCAGAGTATTTTTGCAATACTTCCCAATCACCTTCCGCTTTCAACTCATCTACAATATTATAGGTTGGAGGAGCGACTACCAATGGTGCTTTGAATTCCACTTTACCATTTTGAGCTTCCACGTTTTTCAACATTTGGGCTAAAATCTTCATATCGCCTTTGTGTACCATGCACGAACCAATAAATCCAAGATCGACTTGTTTGGTTCCATTATAATAAGAAAGCGGACGAATCACATCATGCGTGTAGCGTTTTGAAACGTCTTTGTTATTGACATCCGGATCGGCAATCATTGGTTCAGCAATCTGATCCAAATCAACCACCACCTCTGCGTAATATTTCGCGCTGGAATCTGGTGTTAACGCCGGTTTTTCGCCCAATTGAATTTCAGCAATGCGTTTGTTTGCCTTGTTGATCAATCCTTGTAACACCTGATTCTTGTTATCCATTCCCTTGTCGATCATGATTTGGATACGGCTTTTCGCAATCTCCAATGATTCTATCAAGGTTGCATCTTCTGATATATTAATGGATGCTTTTGCTTTCATTTCTGCTGTCCAATCGGTGAACGTAAACGCCTGGTCAGCAGTCAAGGTACCAATGTGTACTTCAATCACACGTCCCTGGAACACGTTTTCGCCACCAAATTGTTGCAACATTTGCGCTTGAGTAGCATGCACCACATCACGGAAATCCATGTATGATTTCATGGTTCCTTTAAAAGTCACTTTCACCGATTCCGGAATTGGCATAGAAGCTTCACCGGTAGCCAAAGCCAACGCAACAGTACCTGAATCGGCACCAAAAGCCACACCTTTAGACATACGTGTGTGCGAGTCACCACCAATAATAATCGCCCAATCATCGATCGTGATATCATTCAATACTTTATGGATCACATCCGTCATTGAATGGTAAACACCTTTCGGGTCACGAGCGGTAATCAAACCAAACTCGTTCATGAAACTCATTAATTTCGGAATGTTTGTTTGCGCTTTTTTATCCCAAACAGAAGCTGTGTGACAACCAGATTGGTAAGCTCCATCAACAATCGGAGAAATAACGGTAGCCGCCATTGACTCCAATTCTTGCGCTGTCATCAAACCGGTTGTATCTTGCGAACCAACGATATTTACTGTGACACGAACATCAGAACCGGCATGCAATACTTTTCCTGGTGTATTACCAACCGCATTTCTGTTGAAGATTTTCTCAACGGCTGTCAACCCTTGACCATCATTTGAAATCTCTTTTGAAGGAGCAAAGACAGTAGGAATAGCTATGCCCAATGTTTTGCATGCGAACGTTTGAATCTTTTTACCGAAAACGATTGCATACGATCCACCAGCTTTGATGAACTCCATTTTTTGCGGAGTCAATGCTTTCGAGATGTCAATCAATTCCTGATCGCCGTTGTATAATTTTTTTGTTTTTGTATTAATGGTCAAAACGGTTCCTGTTGCAACGGAATAAGCTTGTTCCAATACCGGATCACCGTTTTCATCGCGCACAACATTGCCGGTAGCATCTGTCTTTTTAACCCAGTTTTTCAAGTCCAAACCGATACCACCTGTTACATCAACCGTTGTCAAGAAAATGGGTGAAATTCCATTCGTTCCACCCACAATTGGAGCGATGTTTACAAACGGAACATACGGACTTGCTTGTTTACCGGTCCACAATGCAACATTGTTTACACCCGACATACGCGAAGATCCGACACCCATTGTGCCTTTTTCAGCAATCAGCATCACGTTTTTATCCGGATGTTGAGCACGAAGCGCTTTAATTTCTTCCTGCGCCTCAGGAGTAATCATGCATTTTCCGTGTAATTCACGATCCGAACGCGAGTGCGCCTGATTTCCCGGCGATAATAAATCCGTAGAAATATCTCCTTCACCGGCAATAAACGTCACTATTTTGATTTCTTCCGGAACATCGGGCAATTTCGTAAAGAATTCTGCCGCTGCATAGCTTTCCAAAATTCCTTTTGCTACTGCATTTCCGTCTTCATAAGCCACTTTCAAACGATCAGCATCTGCATCATACAAGTAAACTTGTGTCTTCAATACTTCTGCTGCACTTTTCGAAATTTCGGCATCGTTACCAAGCGCTAAATCTAGCAATACTCCGATCGATGGTCCACCTTTCATGTGCGACAACAATTCCAACGCAAAAGCCGGAGTTATTTCCGTTACTACTTCATTACCCAAAATAATTTCTTTCAAGAAAGCCGCTTTTTCACCTGCGGCAGGAGTTGTTCCCGGCAAGGTATTATAGATGAAAAAGTTTAATGAATCAGAACGATAGTTATTATTCGCATCTTTAATTTGGGTGATGATTTCGCTTACTAATTCAGCGCTATCGATTGGTTTTGGGTGAAGGCCTTGTGCTTTTCTCTCTTCAATTTCTTTGATGTAATCTAGATAATTGCTCATAAACGGGGATTTCTCTTTCTCTATTTAAAGATGTTCGTAACCTAACAATGAATGGCGAACCGATTTCAAAAAGACAAATCAACTCTTAGTTGAAATCATTTAATTCGACGCGCGAATTTAGATAAAAGTTATGGAAAACCATTCTTAAGCCGATCAAAAAGGCGAATGAAAGAAGATAAAACAATATAGTCTTATTTTTGCTAAAAAAACGATGATTCGCCCAACAACCCTTCTCTTAAATTGCCTTTTTCTGTTTTTACTGCTATTTTCTTGTGGCGAAGACAAACCTTCCACATTCAAAGACATCAAAGGTGGTTTTCAGATTAACTTTAAAGGAAAGCCAATTGAGTCGAGTGACGATCAACTGTTTCCATTCGGAAGAGTTGAATGGACTATTTTCACAAGTGAAGCCGGTGATGATCAAAACCTATCCTACTCGGTGAGTTATACTGATCTGCCAAAGCAGATTATTCATTCCGATTCATTGCGATTATTACCGCAGTTGTTTGCCTTGACACAAATGGATTACGTAAGCACGTTTGGTGAAAAGGCAGTTGACAACACTTTTTTCAGAACCATTAACCACTATCCCGGAAGAGAATTCATTTGGAATGACCGCGCGAAGAACATTAGTTACACCCGACGACTTTATTTGGTTAAAAATAGGCTGTACAAACTAGAGGTTTCCTACAAATCGACTGAAAAACATAATAAATCAACGGTTCGCTTTTTAAAAAGCTTTAAATTATTGAGTCACGAAAACAATCAAAAACCAGAAGTAACTCCTCAAAAGGCTAAAAAGAACTTTACCATTCATTTCCCAGGAAAAGCGAATCAACAAGAACAACAAGCATACGGAGTATTCGGCCCCCAAACTATCACACTTGAGATTTATGAGGTTGAAGGTGGGAATAAGGTTGATCAATTTCACAACTTAGCTTATTCAGCTGTTTATGGCAGTTGGCCGAAAGACTCTGTCAATAAACTGACGAATCAAGCCCGCAAGGATTTAATCGTTAGTATATTTAGAACAAACCCCTTAGTAGCAGCTGACAATGATATTCTTTCTCAAAAAGAGGGAACATTTAACGGTACATGGTACTACGAAGTATGCGCAGTGGTTCTTGCTGGAAAAGCAAGCATAACGTATAGAATGTTTTTGAAGGGCAACGTTATGTATCAGCTTGGGGTTATGTCAGAAAACGGTTACGAAAACAACGAAAGAACCCAACAATTCTTTGATTCCTTTAAATTCAAAGACTAAACCGAGCCCGAAAATGTTAATCTACAATTGTTTTCAATCATCATTCGCACCGTAATTAAAAATTCACTACCTTTGCGCCCCTGTTCCATGAGTTGAACAGGAATTAGTTATTAATAAACAAAACGTTTAATTATGAATTCTTACGAAACTGTTTTCATTCTTACTCCCGTTTTGTCTGAAGATCAGGCAAAGGAAGCAGTGCAAAAGTACGAAAGCGATTTGGCGTCATTCGGCGGTAAATTAAAGCACTCAGAGAATTGGGGCCTAAAAAAATTGGCTTACCCAATTCAGAAAAAAACAACCGGATTCTACTTCATGTTTGATTTTGAAGCAGAAGGAACCGTAATCGCAGATTTGGAATTGGCTATGAAACGCGACGAGCGTATCATGCGTTTCCTTACCGTGAAAATGGATCAACACCACGCTGCGTATGCTGAGAAGCGTCGCAAAAAAATGGGTGCAACTGTTACTCCGGTTGAAGCTTAACACTTACGCTGATCGCGTGTCGCCAGTAGCTTTAGCGATGGCACAAGTTTAGCGTAGGCGCAATCATTTACTTAAAAAAGAACGAACATGTCACAAAACGATATTCGCTATCTGACCCCGATTAATATCGAGATCAAAAAAGACAAATACTGCCGTTTCAAAAAAAGCGGTATTAAATTCATTGACTACAAAGACCCTAACTTTTTGTTGCGTTTGGTGAATGAGCAAGGTAAAATTTTACCTCGTCGTATCACAGGAACTTCTGCGAAATACCAGAAGAAAGTAAACAAAGCTATCAAACGTGCTCGCCACTTGGCTATCTTGCCTTACGTTGGTGATATGTTGAAATAGTCAGTAGTTGAATTTAAATGACAAGAAATCATGGAAGTAATTCTTAAGAAAAATATTGACAAATTAGGTTACAAAGATGATGTTGTAACTGTAAAGCCAGGTTACGGTCGTAACTTCTTGATTCCTCAAGGATACGCAACTTTGGCAACGGCTTCTGCGAAAAAAGCGCACGAAGACATGATGAAACAACGTTCTCACAAAGAATCTAAAGTAGTTGCAGAAGCGGAAGTGATTGCAGCGAAATTGGCTGAGGTTACCGTTACTATCGGTACTAAAGTTGGTGAAAACGGTAAAATCTTCGGTTCAGTAAATACCGTACAATTGTCTGAAGCATTGAAAAAAGCTGGTTTCGATATCGATCGTAAATCACTTAAAATCAAAGACGAGCCAATCAAAGAAGTTGGAACGTACGAAGCTGAAGCAAACTTGCACAAAGGTGTGAAACCAATGTTCAAATTCGAAGTTGTAGGAGAATAATTCCGAAAACAATACTTTTTGGAACGCCCGTTTGTCTTTGATGAACGGGCGTTTTTTTGTTCCTTGATTTTACGCAAAAAGCGTTCGTAATATTGCAAATTCACAACCGTTTATTTGATATGCCAATTTGCAATATTACGAACGGATTAATCTGTTCATTTTCCAGCAATAACTTGAACTCAGAATGCTCTGCACCCACAACATTTTTTGGACATTTCATGCTGACCCGATCTATAAACCTACCATTGTTATTGGCTCGGGATGCTTTTCCAAACAAATTTAAAAACACGGAATATACGGCTCGGGATGCCTTCGCCAAACAAACTTAATTTACAGTGTAGACGGGCGTTTTTTGCTCCTTGATTCTGCGCAAAAAGCGTTCGTAATATTGCAAATTCACAACCGTTTATTTGATATGCCAATTTGCAATATTACGAACGAATTAATCTGTTTATTTTCCAGCAATAACAAGGGTTCAAAATATTCTACACCCAAAACGCTTTTTGGACATTTCATGCCGACCCAATCTATAAACCTACCATTGTTATTGGCTCGGAATGCTTTTCCAAACAATATTAAAAACATGGAATATCCGGCTCGGAGTGCGTTCCGATCCTACTGTTGTAACCAACATCACATGTTTTCCGTTTTAACCTTCTATGAAAAATCCTTTTCTAATCTGCATACTTCTTCTATCGCAATTTTGCGCTGGCCAACCACCTACACTTCATGCACTCAAAACCATGAAACTGGTCACGGGAAATGGTTCTTCGTTTTACATGGATGAAACGCCGGTGACTTATGCTGATCTATACACCTACGTGAATGCCGGCGGACAAAAAAACGCCTATTGGAGTTATACTTCGTACAACATTCCCGAACAGCCGATAACCGGTATCACCTGGCATTACGCGGTTGATTATTGCAACTGGCGCAGTCGTTGCGAAAACCTGAATCCGGTTTACAGTAAAACCGATTCGCTCGACAAATGGGGTTATCCGATTTATTCGACCGATCTCAACGCCAACGGTTATCGGTTGCCAACCGCTGCCGAATTTGAATTTGCCGCCACAGCCGGAAAACCAATCAACTACCCATGGGGAAATGAATTCCACGACTCACTTGCCAATTACGATACCGATCGTGGTCATCAATCTACCGAATGGTGGCGTTTGGCCCCTGTGAAGTCACAATACTGCAATACTTTTGGTTTGTATAATATGTGTGGCAACAATTGGCACTGGTGCACCGATTGGAAAGGAGATTCGACTGGCGTAAAAAACCTGAAAGGCGGTTCTTGGGGAACGGTCAATGCCGAATTGTTGTATTCCAACTACGCCTCATGGACATCACCGGGCAATTACAATTACGACATCGGATTTCGTTGTGTTCGATCGAGTGAACATGTGGTCGATTCAGTGATCATTGTCGATACCAATGTCACGTATACCTTTTACAAAACCTTGTACTCGAATCTGACCCAACCACTCACACAATTTTATGATACGGCATTTAAACAACGTTTAGCGCAATTTCTGGGCGACAATTACCCCGAGAGCATTTATTTCAAGATGAAAGTCGACGAACAACAGGTCCTGACCCCCTATCAATTGGCCGACATTCTGGTGGAATCGTGTAAGAAAAACAACATCAATCCCTTGTTTCTAAC
>JBILJP010000168.1:0-10249 GCA_044377135.1 Fluviicola sp. | reverse complement strand
CCCAGTAGAATGCACATTCTAATCGGTACAATTTTTTTATCTAACAATCATTGTCTATTTTTAAGGCAAAATATTACTTAGCTATGAAAAAAGTTTACTTATTGGCAGGTGCTCTTGCTGCCGGTTTTGCTGTGACTGCACAGTACAACCAAGCGAGCTACGCCGCTAAAAACGATCGCAGCCTTCCTGGTATTGCGAAGAAAAAAGGTTTATCTACTGAAAAAGCAGAAGGTGATGAGATTTGGACAAATGATTTCTCTACATCGTCTGATTGGACGATCTCTAACGCAGGTGCGGCTGGAGTTCCTCCTCACACAGCGGGTGATTGGGCTATTGTGAATGCAATGCCAGCCGGATTGACATCTCAAGTTGCCACTTACGGTTTCCCGAGTGCTATGTTATCTGCTTCAGGAGGTAATTTTGCATTGGTAAATTCGGATGCAGCCGGTGGTTCAGCTACCCAAAATACGTACTTAACTACAACTGCTGGCATTAACCTGGCAGCTTTGTTAGCTACCAATGGTTCAGCTCCTAACGCACCAATGTACCTTGAGTTTACTGAAATTTTCCGTCATTACTATGATGAGAATTATGTTTCAATTTCAAATGACGGAGGTGTTACATGGGTTGAATTCCAGGTAAATCCGGTAGCTGAAGTTCCTGTAAACACTAATTCTGGTAATCCTGATTACGAAGTAGTAAACATTACTTCAGTAATTGGTGCTGGTAACTGGGGTTCTGATGTTCGTATCCGTTTCCGTTACCAAGGAGCTTGGGATTGGTTCTGGGGTATTGATGATGTGAAATTGGTTGAAGCATGGGATAACGATGTGAAAGTGACTAATTTCTACCAAGAAACTCCGGCTGGAAGTACTCAGGAATTGGATTACTATATGGTAAACCAAACTCAGGCTAGTTTTCCGGGATTGACTTTTGGTGCAAAAGTATTGAACAATGGTTCAATGGCACAAACAGGTGTTGCATTGAATGCAACAGATGGTGGATCTTATGATGAAACAGGTACTGCACTTGCTCTTCCTTACGCAGGTACAGATTCAGTTTCAGTTACTGTTCCGTATATGCTTCCTTCAACAGTTGGTGATTACGATGTAACCGTTTCATCTGTTCTTACAGGCGTAACTGATAGCGATTTGACCAACAACTCTAAAACAATGACTATTCGTCGTGATCAGTGGTTGTATTCTCGTGATGATGGAAACATTCTTTCTGGTATCTCAGGTGTACAAGGTGCTGATGGTGCAGATCTTAAAATCGGTAATGTGATGGAGATTTTTGACGATATGGATATCACATTCATGCAATTTCGTTTAACAGGACCTGCTGCAGATGCTGGATTGGAAATGTTTGGTGAGATTCAAAAATACAATCCAGGTACTCAAGCCTATGAGTTTTTCGCAGAAACATCACCTTATGTAATTCAAACAGCTGATTTAAATAGCTTTGTTACCCTTCCGATTGATGGAGGTGCAGTAACAGTTAATGCTGGTGATGTGCTTTTAGTAATGGTTGGTCACAACGGTGGAGCTGAAGTACCAGGTTTTGGTTTGGCACAAGCTACAGAAGAACAAACAGTCCTTTTATACTCTAATCAAGGTACTATTAGCTACCTTGCAACTCCAAACGCTGTAATGGTTCGTCTTTCTGATCAAACATTGGCTGTTGAAGAAAACACTGCTGATTTCTCAGTAAACGTTTTCCCTAACCCTTCTGTTAACGAGGCTACGGTTTCTTTCGAATTGACAAATACTTCTGATGTTACGTTAACGGTAACTGATCTTGCTGGTAAAACAGTTTACACAAACAACTTGGGTAACACAACAGCAGGAAAACACAATGTAGAAATCAATACTGCTGTATTGGCAGGTGGTATCTACACTGTAAACTTCAGTGCAAACAACACAATCGTTACTAAGAAATTGGTAGTGAAAAAATAATATTCTTTTTTTAAGAATTACAAACGCTCTGTTGACTTCGGTTGACAGAGCGTTTTTTATTTTAATTCATTTCTTCTCTTACCCCCCCCCAAAAAAAAACCAACCACTGATAACTAACCACTGATAACTAAAAACTAATCACTAAAAACTCCCGCTAATCACTAATCTATTTATCTTTGCCACCACTAATTATGAACACATGAAAGCATACGTATTTCCCGGTCAGGGAGCTCAATTTCCCGGAATGGGGAAAGATTTGTACGAATCATCCGATATTGCAAAAGCACTTTTCCAGCAAGCAAACGACATTTTAGGATTCAACATCCAACAAATCATGTTTGAAGGAACAGAAGAAGAACTAAAACAAACCAAAGTAACACAACCTGCTATTTTCTTGCATTCAACCATTCTTGCCGCTTGTTTGGGCGAGAACTTCCAACCGAATATGGTTGCAGGACATTCGTTAGGTGAAATCTCGGCATTGGTAGCCAACAAAACCCTTTCATTCGAAGATGGCTTGCGCTTGGTTTCAAAGCGCGCATTAGCCATGCAGGAAGCATGCGAACGTGAACCATCGACCATGGCGGCTATTTTAGGTTTGGAAGATCAGATCGTGGAAGAAATTTGCGCAAGCATTGCCGGAGTGGTGGTTCCAGCCAATTATAACTGTCCGGGACAACTCGTTATTTCTGGAAGCGTTGCTGCAGTGGAAGAAGCCTGTGCGAAATTGACCGAAGCAGGCGCTAAACGCGCGTTGATTTTACCGGTTGGAGGAGCTTTCCATTCCCCGTTGATGGAACCTGCCCGCGAAGAGTTGGCTGCTGCTATCAAAGCAACGACCTTCCACACACCTATCTGTCCGGTTTACCAAAACGTAACAGCCAATGCCGTAACCGATCCGGTTGCCATTCAGGAAAATCTGGTAGCGCAATTAACAGCACCAGTGCGTTGGACTCAAACCATGAACCAAATGATTACCAACGGTTGCACCGAGGTTATTGAGGTTGGTCCGGGGAAAGTATTACAAGGATTATTCAAGAAAGTCGATCGCGCATTCCCGACATCCAGCGCCGAATTATAACATTATCATCATTGTATGTGTGTAGGCTCGGATCAGCCTGAGGCTGACCCCGAGCAATATCACACATATATACACATATATCATCATAATTGCAGGATCGCGATTCATTCATTGTGGGGTCGCGATTAATCGCGACCCCACCAACAAAAAAAGGTTCCCATGACATGGAAACCTTTTTTTGTATTTAATAAAATCATGGTATATAGCTCGGGATCAGCCTCAGGCTGACCCTAGTCTACAGCCATTAATTTCTAGACAATGTTGTTTTAATCGCCTTGATCAATTTATCCAAATTCGGCAAAGCCGCATCAATTAACGTTGGTGAAAATGCAAACGGAGTATCTGTTTGGGTAACACGCATAACCGGTGCATCCAAATAATCGAATGCATAGCGCTGTAAGTGATACGCCATTTCAGAAGAAATAGAAGCCAATGGGAACGATTCTTCCAAAATAACACAACGATTGGTTTTCTTAACCGATTCTACTACAGTGTTGTAATCGATCGGACGAACGGTACGTAAATCAATTACTTCTACAGAGATACCTTCTTTTTCAAGAATTTCAGCCGCTTCGTAAGCAATTTTAATCACCTTTCCGAATGAAACAACCGTTACATCGGTTCCTTTTCGTTTTACATCGGCTACTCCGATAGGAATGATGTATTCGCCTTCCGGAATTTCGCCTTTATCTCCGTACATTTTTTCCGATTCAAAGAATACCACCGGGTCATTATCGCGAATAGCCGCTTTCAACAAACCTTTGGCATCGTATGGGTTGGATGGAGTAATTACTTTTAATCCCGGGAAATGCGCATAAAACGCTTCGAAACTCTGAGAGTGTGTTGCACCCAACTGACCGGCCGTACCGTTTCCACCACGGAAAACAATCGGACAACCATATTGACCACCCGACATCTGCATCATTTTCGCAGCGGAGTTGATGATTTGATCGGCAGCTAAGATAGCAAAGTTCCAAGTCATGAATTCCACAATCGGACGTAAACCATTCATAGAAGCTCCTACGGCAATTCCGGCAAATCCCAATTCGGCAATCGGTGTATCGATCACACGTTTCGGACCGAATTCATCCAGCATTCCTTGAGAAACCTTATACGCACCGTTGTATTCGGCAACTTCCTCTCCCATTAAAAATACGTTTTCATCGCGACGCATTTCCTCTGACATAGCTTCTCTTAGTGCCTCTCTAAATTGAACTGTTTTCATGCTTTTTCTAACTTAATATTTCCTACGGAAGGTCGCCAAAATTACAAAAAATACAATTCCACCGTTGCTATTTGGTGCGCGAAATACGGAATTACATCATTCATCTCAAAAAAAGGACAAATTCGTTCAATTTTCTCTCTTAACGCACCGTTAATTTGCGAACTGAATTGATTACATTTGCAACCGTAAAATCTGTTGAAAACATGAAAATTCTTGTTTGTATAAGCAAATCTCCTGATACAACATCTAAAATTGCCTTTACCGACGGTAACAAGCAGTTTGATGAGAACGGAGTGCAATATATTGTCAATCCTTACGACGAGTGGTATGCTCTGGTGCGCGGATTGGAATTAAAAGAAACATTGGGCGGAAACCTTACCATCATTACGGTAGGAAACGCAGCTGACGAAGCGATTATCCGCAAAGCATTGGCCATTGGTGCAGATGACGCGGTTCGTGTGGATGCAGATGCGAAAGATGCCTATTTCACGGCGATGCAGATTGCCGAATACGCGAAAGCAAATGCGTTTGATTTGATCCTTACGGGTAAAGAAACCATCAATTACAACGGTTCACAAGTAGGTGGAATGATCGCTGAAGCATTGGATTTGCCGTTTGTTTCGTTGGCAACCAAATTAGACATAACCGGCACAACTGCTCGTATGGAGCGCGAAATTGTTGGTGGTTTGCAAATCGTAGAAGCGAATCTTCCGTTAGTGGTTTCGTGTGCAAAAGGAATGGCAGAACAACGTATTCCGAACATGCGCGGTATCATGGCAGCTCGTACAAAACCGCTTCAAGTGGTGTCGGCAACTGCAGTTGAAGATCTTACAACCTATGTTGAATACGGTTTACCTGCTGCTAAATCGGCGGTAAAAATGATTGATCCGAACAACATGGATGAGTTGGTTGAATTGTTACACAACGAGGCGAAAGTCATCTAATTTCTCGAAGACATGAATATTCTAGTATATATCAATACTGCCAGCAATCTGGCAAAAAGCGCATTGGAAACCGTTACATACGCCTCTAAAATTGGTGGTTCGGTTTCGGTAGTAGCTACAGGAAATGCTGACGATGCTACATTGGCAACGTTGGGCGAATACGGTGCTCAAAAAGTAATGGTTGACCGTTCTGCTTCTGCAGATGATGCACAACAGGTTACCCGTTTGATCGCTAAAGCTACCGAAGCAGTAAATGCAGATGTGGTAATTTTCTCGCACGATTTGGTAGCGAAAGCAGTAGCTCCGCGTTTATCTGTTCGTTTGAAAGCAGGTTATATTTCAGGTGCGGTTGCCGTGCCGGATATGAGCAATGGTTTTTCGTGCAAAGTGAATGTATTCTCCGGAAAAGCATTTGCGCAAGTAGCGGTGAATTCTGCTAAAAAAATTATTTCGTTATTGCCAAACTCCATTCAACCGGAAAAAGCAGGAGCTGCATGTGCGGTGGAAGCATTTGACGGAGCGGTGGGTGCTGCTGCTATTAAAGTAGTAGATACAAAAAAACCGGAAGGTGAAATTCCATTGCCGGAAGCGGAATTGGTTGTTTCTGCCGGTCGTGGTATGAAAGGTCCTGAGAACTGGGGGATTGTAGAAGACTTAGCGAAAGCTTTGGGTGCTGCAACAGCTTGTTCACGTCCGGTAGCGGATATCGGTTGGAGACCTCACCACGAACACGTAGGTCAAACCGGTGTTGCCATTCGTCCGAACTTGTACATTGCTGCGGGTATTTCCGGAGCTATTCAACACCTTGCCGGGGTGAACGGATCAAAGGTAATTGTGGTGATCAATACCGATGCAGAAGCACCTTTCTTTAAGGCTGCAGACTACGGTGTAGTGGGTGATGTTTTTGACGTATTGCCGAAGTTAACAGCGGCTGTTAAAAAATTCCACGCAGCACAGTAATCGTGTTTGGACATTTTGGTTATTTTTACCAATGAATTACTATACGAGGGAAGCACACACAACTGCTTCCCTCATTGTTTAAACCCTTCGCAACGTCAAGCGACCGAATGGATAAAATAAAATTGGAAATCGTTGGGCTGTCTTACAGCCAGACTCAGTCAGGAGCCTACGCGTTAGTGCTTTCAGAGGCTGGTGGAAAGCGCCGTTTACCGATCATCATCGGAGGATTCGAAGCGCAAGCTATTGCCATCGAGCTTGAAAAAATGGTGCCTACCCGACCGCTCACGCATGATTTGTTCAAAACCTTTGCGACTTCTTTCGGGATCAAAGTCAAAGAAGTAATCATTTACAACTTACAGGAAGGTATTTTCTTTGCGAAACTAGTGTGCGAGCGCGACGGACAGTTATCCGACATTGATGCTCGAACATCGGACGCTATTGCATTGGCAGTGCGATTTGAATGCCCTATTTTCACCTTTGAATCGATTTTATCCTCGGCCGGTATTTTGTCGGATGAGTTTATGGATGACGACGATGATGCGGATGACGATACTTCAGAAGAAAACGAGTTTCAGCGCATGTCGAAAGACGAGTTGGAACAAGCCATTACCGAAGCCATTGAAAACGAAGACTATGAGCGGGCGTCCATGCTGAGAGACGAGATCAATAAACGATCGTAACTACTAAAACCCTACTACATGCAACTTTCGATCAAGAATCGCTTAATCTTCATGAGTTTTATGCAATTCTTTGTGTGGGGCGCATGGTTGATTACAATTGCCAATTATTGTTCTACAACCAAAGGCTGGACTTTCAGCCAATTTGGTGCAATTTTTTCAACTATGGGCTTTGCAGCATTGTTTATGCCAACCATAACAGGAATTGTGGCAGACAGATGGATCAACGCAGAGCGGTTATTGGGAATATTGCATTTATTAGGTGGCATTGCTTTAGCATGCATTCCGGCCATTGATGACCCGAACACCTTTTTTTGGGTTATTTTCTTTGCAATGATTTGTTACATGCCAACCATTTCTTTATCAAACTCGGTAGCTTATCATATCTTAAAATCAAATAACTTCAATGTTGTAAAAGCATTCCCCCCAATTCGGGTTTGGGGAACCGTTGGTTTTATTGCAGCAATGTGGACAACCAATCTTACAGGAAGTAAAGCAAACGCCAATCAGTTTTATATTGCCGCTGTTGCTGCTGCTGTTTTGGCTATCTATGCTTTTACATTACCAAAGTGCTCACCACAGGGGAAAACCTCTAATGCTGGATCAATTAAAGAAGTTCTTGGCCTCAATGCCTTCAAGTTATTTGGACAGTACAAGATGTTGCTTTTCTTTTTGTTTTCCATGTTACTTGGAGCATCACTGCAATTGACCAACATGTATGGTGATGTTTATTTTTCGGAATTCGCAAAAGTTCCAAAATATGCGGGTTTATGGGTAGTTGATCATTCAACCATTATCATGTCTATTTCTCAGATTTCAGAGACCTTATTTATTCTAGCAATTCCATTTTTCCTGAGACGATTTGGCATCAAACAGGTAATGCTCATAAGTATGGCCGCATGGGTTTTGCGTTTCGGATTATTAGCATATGGCAACCCTGCAGACGGTTTATGGATGATTGTTATGTCCTGCATTGTCTATGGAATGGCATTTGATTTTTTCAATATTTCAGGATCGTTATTCGTTGAAACAAGTGTCTCACCTAAAATTCGTTCCAGTGCCCAAGGATTGTTTATGATGATGACCAATGGAATTGGAGCCGTATTAGGAAGCTATCTTAGTGGCTGGGTGATTGACAACTATTTTTTACTGGAAAACGGTGATAAAAACTGGAGACCTATCTGGATTACTTTTGCTCTCTATGCACTAGTCATTACTATTCTCTTTGCTATACTTTTCCGCCATAAACACAACCCAGCCGAGTTGGAAAATTTGCAGCACTAACTCACAACTATTTTCGACACAAAGACAACATAAATTTTTGACATCTAGTTAGTATCTATATTCAACGCAAAGACCAGAGATCGCAAAGGATTGACGTGTTACTTTTGATTATTAAATATTTACACGTCTTTATTTTTTCAATCCTATCAACTTCGCGTACTTTGCGCCTTTGCGTTGAGCATTGTAACAATCTCTTTTGTTGAGCTAAAGTATTCGTAACTAATAATTAATCCCTTCGTTTTTAGCAGTGTAATTAGTTGATCTTTATGCAAATTTGATTTTTCAGAATAATATTAGTAGCTTTCGGCTTCAAAATGAATCTTTAGATCACAGCAATGAAAAAAACAACCTATTTACGGCTACTGCGTTTGAACGCTCCGGTATTTATTTTTGCGATCCTTTTTGTAGGCCTTTCCGCTTGTCATCGCGACATCAAAAAAGACAAAGGAGTTATTGTAAACGAATTGGGCGATGTTTGTCCGACAATTGCAGGAGTTGAAGGTGACGAATATGTCATCACTTCTTCAGCCCAGCTGAGTACGCTTCTTGGAGCTACAGGCTGCACCACATCGACCTTTGGCGTTGATTTCACTAAAAACACCTTGTTGGGGAAATACGTAAAAGGAAAATGTAAGATGAAAATCTACAACCAAGTGAAACGAGAAGACGGTTCAAAACGTATTTTGTTTAATATTCTGGCCAACAGCAAAGGATTCTGCGATACGGATTATTACGAATGGACATGGGTGGTAGTTCCAAACTTCCCAAGTGATTACGAAGTATTTTTCGTAGTAGAAAAACGATAATAGAAATTTACTTTCTTTAAGCAACGATTTGTCAGGACAACTTGACGGATCGTTGCTTTTTTGTTTTATTGAAGTTCAACGTTAGGTTTGAATTGCTAATTCTATTCAATAATTCAAGTAATAAAAGTAGCTCTTAAATTAAGAACGGCAAGCCAACTCCTACCTTGAGGGCATAAGTTAAGCACGAAATAATGTGTATTTCACACAAACAACCATTTTTCAAAATAGAATAACAAAAGCAGTAATGGCTTGCCACAGATCATCCTAAGGCTGACACGGTTCCGCAGATGAACACAGATGAAATCCGTAGTTCAATTTGAATACTATACGCTAGCGTATAGTCCAATATCTGTGAAAATCCGTGTATTCTGTGGCAAAATCAGAAAAGAATCGTCAAACAAATTAAATTTCCGCATACAGTTCAATTACTTTACCACAAACGCAACGTACTTAAATCGGAGTTTATCCGTTAACTTAATGACATTGTCTTCAAGGGAGGAGTTGGCTTGCAGTAAATGGATGGTTCTATTTAGACAATCGAGTCATTGAAATCGGTTCTGAAATTAAAACGACATGAGCTGAATTCACCAAACCATTCAATCCTCCTTCACCAACGGAGTGTCTGGTTGCGGGAAAAATCCCTGGCGGATCATGGCTTTTGTTTTTTTATCTAAGACCAATTGCTCTTCGGTTAATTGCCCTTCTAAGCGCAGGGAAAGCACATACACCGTTTTCTCCGTGGTGATGAGTTTCCAGGTACCGTTTTTAGTGCTGTTGCCCAATTGCTGCACTACGCCTTCGGGAGAAAGCACAATGGTAATGCTGGCCGAAGCCACGTCAACCACATCGGAACCAATATCCATCTTGTATGCAGGAATCACGCCTTTGTAAGTTCCGTAGAACTTTTTTTTGAGGTGCTGACCGAAACCGGTAGTCGCCACAAGCAGAAAGCAGATTATAAGCCAATTTTTCATCAATACGGTTCTTCTGACCATGGCAAATGTAACGAAAATAGATACTCGGGGCTACTAATTGCTTTTTACCACAAAGACAAAAAAGGAAAAGACAAGTTTGACACTCTAAAAGAACACAAAGGGAGTTAGGTAGAATTACTTTGTGTTCTTAACACGTCTATCCTTCAAAAAAAACTTTGCTCCTTCGCTGAAGCTTGTGCCATCGCTAAAGCTATTGGCGGCACGCGATCGGCGAAAGCTTTGTGTCTCCTATGTTTGTCTCAGTCATTAATTTTACACAAAAGTGAAAAGGAGAGAGAGCACATTTGTGACTAAACAACCTTGAAGGAATGTTCACACAAAG
>JBILJP010000519.1:0-2923 GCA_044377135.1 Fluviicola sp. | reverse complement strand
TTGTGCCATCGCTAAAGCTATTGGCGACACGCGATTAGCGCAAACGTAAAGGGATTTAGGAAGAACTCCTTTGTGTTCTCTTAACACGTTTATCCTTCAAAAAAGCTTTGTGCCTTTGTGGTGAAATGATTGTGGCATTTCTTAACACGTTTATCCTTCAAAAAAGTTTTGTGCCTTTGTGGTAAAACAGTTGATTCCCAGAATTTCATTCACCTCCCGTTTACCTAATTTTGGTATTTCTCAAAAAAAAATTACAACTATTTCAATGTTACGCTATCTTCGTTTTAACCGACAAATAAAGAAACCATGAATCAACGGATTGTTTTAGGAACCATACTCGTGTTTGCATTAACCCTATTCACCCAATGCACCATTCAAAAACGTGTGTACAGAAAAGGATATTACATTTCGTTTCATCACCATCGAAAACAGGTTGATACAGACAAAAACGAAAAACAGTTGGCAACAATTCCTGCTTTGGATAGTCTCGGAGTAAAACCTGAATTGGTGTCAAGTGAAACAGCAAGTTCCATCATTGAACTTCCGGTGACTACCGATTCTGTCACGAATAAATTGACCGAAAATCCGGTCGTTCATCAGTTAAAAACAACCGTCGACCAATTAAAAAAGACCTTCGTCAAACAGCGTGAAGCAATGGTTCAACCGGCTCGTTTTTACGTAAAGAAAGCAAAAGAAGGAATTGATCCGTCGGTTGGTTTTTTTATGGTACTGGCCGGAGTTGTGCTGATTTTCATAGGTTTTATGCTTGCGCTCTTGTCTATTTTACTCACCGAAACACTCATGCCTTGGATGGGTGCTTTAATTATTGGAGCCGGTTTGTTATTGATTGTTGTCGGTCTTGTAGTCGGTATTTCGGGTAATTCACGAGAAAAAACGGAAAAGAAACAGGCGGAAATCAGCAAAAAGAAGAAAGAACGCGCCGAATTATCCGAAGAAGAATGGACTGATCTCAAAGAGCAACAATACAAAAAAGCAATACGCGCTACGGCCTTACTGGTTGTACTTTTCTTTGCCATTTCCTTGTTTGCGATTGCTATAGGCGAGCCAATGCCGTTGATCGCTATTACCGGTGCAATGTTTTTAATCTTTATTGCCTTTGTGTGGGGAACCTACAAATCAAAACGTCCTGAAAATCCTGCTGTCAATACCGAACGTTAAACCACAAGTCATCAACCAGCCATAAATTGCCTAAAACATGCATAAATCGTTTGTCATTGTTTTCCTGATCGTGTGCCTCGTTTCGTTGACGCAATGCACCATGCAAAAACGTGTGTACCGCAAAGGATGGTATGTCTCGTTTAAAAAAGAATGGCGCAATCCCGAAAAAGACAAAACGGAAAAAAAGCTGATTGCTTCCTGGGGAAAAGACACAAACACATTCGCTTCGTTGGCTGAAATTCCGCCCATGGAAAGCTCACTTCAAGCAATAATTGTCACAGATTCTCTTCCTAAATCGGATTCTATCGTTTTTCATTCGTATTTACCGGAAATCGAAACCATTGGTGTAACGCTGGATAACGAGGATACCATTCAACCACCAACTACCAACTCCGAACAGCTTTTCGAGAAAAAATCAAAGGCTTCTGCCAGACCCGCTTGGGTGAGAAAAATAGTGATTGTTCTGTTTTGGATGGCCGTTATTCTATTCATTGCCCTTTTGCTTTCAACCACCTCAGTTAATTTAGCAAACTCTGTAGTTTTCTCAGCAATCATGTTGCTAGTGCTTCTGTTGGCTTTCATAATTACAATTGTCTATTACAACCGCAGAGATAAACCCAAAAAGAACCGTCCTCAACCTGAACATAAAAAACGGCTGATGACACCGGAGGAACAGCTGGAAAGGAAAAAATTCCGCATGCGAACCGCAATTGTTCTGACTGTTTTTTTAGGAATCATTTTTCTCCTATTGGCGCTTATAGCAACTTCGATTGGTAGTTTTCTTTTCTTAATCCCTTTGGGAATAATTGTCACTGCTTTCATCTTTATTGCGTGGTTTGAATATTTGCGGCATCGGCCTTTTGAGATGACAACTGATGTTGTTGCTCCCGAAAAACAGTATCGACAAAAAACAGCAGAAGAAAAACAATTTGAACAGAAGAAACACAATCGAAAATCACTTGCATCGATTGTCTTTTTCATAGTGGTTTTGCTCGTTGTTTTATTAAACATTCCTTCATACGGATTTTCAGCATTCATACTATTTGTATGCCTAATGTGTTTGGCACTAATTTCTGCAATTGCACTTAGTTATTTCAATTGGAAACAAGAAGACACCATTGAAATTGAAGCTGAACCTCAAGACGAATCATCTTCAGTGGAAGAAGATCGTGATCCCGTAAAACCTAAACGGCCTGAAATTTCCGAAGAACGTCAGAAATCGAACCATAGAAGAAGCTTTATTGTTCTACTCTTTTTCGCCATAGTTGCCGCTTTTTTTATAATTGACGCCAACTCGTAAAACAGGTTGAATGCTTCTCTAAAATGGTTAATTTTGACCAAAATTATTCCGCATGATCCCGTTTTCACCGCCCCGTATTGATCAACGTGTTATCGACGAAGTAACAGCTGCCCTTAAAAGCGGTTGGATTACTACCGGTCCGCGTACCAAACAATTCGAAAAGGAAATCACTGCCTACTGTGGCAATAAAACCACCGTAGCTGTCAATTCGTGGACTGCCGGAATGGAAGTCTTGCTCAATTGGTGGGGAATAGGTGAAGGTGATGAGGTGATTTTACCGGCGTATACTTACTGCGCCAGCGCCAATGTGATCATTCACTCGGGAGCAAAACCGGTGATGGTAGATCTGAATCCGGAAGACTTTAACATGAGTGTTGAAGCCGTTCGCAAGGCCATTACACCGCGCACGAAAGCCATAATGCCGGTTGATATTGCCGGTTTCCC
>JBILJP010000518.1:0-2925 GCA_044377135.1 Fluviicola sp. | reverse complement strand
GGATAAAAAGCGGAGTTCTATTTTGCTGTAAAACTTCTGAATCCGATTACGAAATGCTACTAGAAATAAAGTGGTAATCAACACTCCTGCAAGCGCCACCCAAGCCGAATACATGGTTTGAAACAAAAATCCGAGGTAAAACAATGCCAGTACCAATCGCGAAATCATCAGTGCCATCAACGGCCCGCGTTGCGATGGTTTTTGCCACAACTTGGCAAATTCTGCCCTGTTTTTGGTTCTGAAAGCCAGTGCCCACAGAAATGGTGACAGCAAAATCAAGGTCAGTAAAGTGGTAATAATTCCACGCCATTCATTATCCGGCATGATGGGATACAAATACTTGGTGGTCAACAGAATAATGGTGATGATTAGAACCGAAAAAATAACCGTATTGGTGAAATAAAAGCGTAAGATCTTTTTCCAGTCACTCGCCTCTGTTACTTTCAATGCTCCCAAACTGTAATTATTGAGTTTGTTGATCCACTTTGCAGGAAGTCGCCTTTCCAACAATTGATAAAACGGTCCAGAAAGACGAATCATGAAAGGTGTGGTGAATGTGGTGATCACAGAAACCGCCACGGCAATCGGATACAGAAAATCACTGGTTACATTAAGTGTGAGACCGAGCGTTGCAATAATAAACGAGAACTCTCCTATTTGCGAAAGGCTCATACCTGATTGCACCGCTATTTTCAACGGTTGCCCGGAAACAAGCGCCCCTAACACCACAAAAAACGGTTTTCCAAACAACAACACTACCGTTGCCAAGAGTATCGGTAAAGCATGAACCACCAGCATTTTCGGATCAATGAGCATTCCCACCGACACAAAAAAGATGGCACCGAAGAGACTTTGCAACGATTTTAATCCGTGTTCAATTTTTTCGGCTTTGGTGGTTTCTGCCAATATCGACCCCATAATAAACGCTCCTAATGCTGGCGAAAAACCAGCCATTGTTGCCAATACAACCATCAAAAAACAGAGTGCCAACGATACGATCAGTAGCGTTTCTTCATTCAGCAACCGGCGAAGTTGTTTCAATAACGAAGGCAGAAAATAGATTCCTGAAAGAAACCACAAGATTAGAAAGAACAAGAGTTTCAGCACCGAAATGGCCATTTCAATTCCTTGAAAAGAACGACTCACAGCTACGGTTGATAATACCACCATCAGTACAACTGCCACAATATCTTCCACCACCAAAATCCCCATCACGATGCCAGAGAATTTCTGGCTTTTCACTCCCAATTCGTCAAATGCTTTGATGATAATTGTGGTAGAAGCAATCGCTAAAATTCCACCCAGAAATAAACAATCCATGTTGTTCCACCCTAGAATCTTACCGATAAAAAAGCCAACCAACATGGTCATTCCAACACCCGTAAGCGCTGTAATAACGGCTACTCCACCTACTTTTAGTAATTTCTTAAAGCTAAATTCAAGCCCCAGTCCAAACAACAAGAACAGCACGCCAATTTCGGCCCAGATTTTTACACTCTCAATTTCAACAACAGACGGGAATACTTTAAAATTAGGTCCCACAAAAAATCCGGCAATAATATATCCAAGCACAACCGGCTGTTTCAACCATTTAAAAATCAATGAAATAACAGCAGCTACAATTAAAACAAGAGCGAGATCGTATATGAGAGGAGATAAATGTTGCATGTTATGGCTTTAATGTCATCTGAACATCTTCGAACCTAAAAATACGTTTTTTTTACAGTCGTTCGGGCGATTACATTTGTTTTAACGTAAAATGGGAACCTCTTTTTGCGCTGGATCATTGTGCATTAAAACCACTTTTTGTCTATTTTCACTGTATGAAACAAGCGCAAGATCCTGGTTTAGGAACCACGTTTAAAAAGTCAGTGAAACGGGTATTGAATGAAAATGGCACATTCAACATTCAGCGAATCGGAACCGTAAATAAATTTCGTGATTTTTATAAGTACCTGATCGATTTACACATCATTAAATTTGTCGGCTTTTTGATCATGGCCTTTATTGGAGCCAATGCCCTTTTTGCACTCGGATATGTGTTGATTGGAGTTGATCAGCTTCACGGTTTGCAACCCGGTCAGCATCCGTTTGTAGGTGCATTTTATTTCAGCGCGCAAACCTTTACTACTGTTGGTTACGGCGCCATTGCCCCAAAAGGAAATGCAGCGTCACTTCTGGCTGCATTCGAAGCATTTTTCGGACTCATCGGTTTTGCCATGGCTACCGGTCTCATTTATGGTCGTTTTTCGCGCCCATCTGCTAAAATTGCACTCTCACATAATGTATTGCTTACCCCGCACAAAGACGGAATGGCCATGATGTTTAAAATGGTGAACAAACGCAACAGTATTTTACTCAATTGCAGGGTTCACATCACTCTTTCTATGGCGCACGAAGATTCAAACCATGAAAACATGATTCGTCAATACTACAGTTTACCCACTGAAGTAGATTTTGTGCGTTATTTCCCACTTACCTGGACATTGGTTCATGTGATCGATGAACAATCACCGCTTTTTGGTTTAACCATCGATCAATTGCAGGATCGGGTAGCCGAACTCCTGATATTAATTGAAGCTTTCGACGAAACCTACTCGCAAATGGTGGTGCAAAAACATTCATATGCCGACCATCAATGGGTTGCAAACAAAAGATTCAAACGCAACTTTGTAGCTGACGATTCCGGGAAAATCATCTTAAATATTCACCAATTGAGTGAATTGGAAGATATTTAAAAAATCCTTTAAACTCCAATATTTAAACGAATACACATCACTTTATTGGTTATTTTTGAGCCATGTCACAACAACTTCGACTTGCGGTTAGCTATCCGGTAATGGAACATTTTTACACCCTTCAAGGTGAAGGAAGGTATTCGGGTACCGCAGCCTATTTTATTCGCTTGGGTGGTTGCGACGTAGG
>JBILJP010000167.1:0-10287 GCA_044377135.1 Fluviicola sp. | reverse complement strand
TCTCGCGAGCTCAAGCTAACGGTAAATTGTGTTTTGTAAACGATGGAAAGATCGTGATCAAAAAACCGGAATTCAGTCAAACAGAAATAGAAACCGTGGTTTACGGTTCTTCGATGCTGGATTTTGATGCCGAAATTGATGCGCGAAACCAACTGAAGAAAGCAACTTCTTATACATGGAATCCTTCCGACCAGGAATTGGTGGATACCGAAGGTGCTGACCCTGCCGTGTCACTAAATGGCAATCTTACGTCAGCCGATTTAGCAGATGTCATTGGGCTTGAAAACCTGGAATTACGCCATGGAGGTCGTGTCAATGATGCATTGATGCAAGGATGGTCTGATGCCACCTTGCTATTTCAACAACTTTCTAAAGTGAGAGGTCGTGTGAAATTCCAGGGAATTCCTGCGGTACTACCCAATACGGTGCTCAAACTGGAAGGTGTTGGAAATCGGTTTAATGGTAAAGTTTACGTAACGGGTGTTTTTCATGCCATTGCGAATGGAAACTGGACTGTTGACGCGCAATTTGGTTTAAACCCTGAATGGTTTTCCGAAACATACGAAATCGGAACGCCACCGGCATCGGGATTGTTGCCTGCCATAAAAGGGCTTCACGTTGGTGTAGTTACTCAATTGCAGGACGATCCTGATGGTGAAGATCGGATTTTGGTGAAAATTCCAATTATCAACAATGAAGAACAGGGAATCTGGTGCCGTGTGAGCACGCTGGATGCAGGAGATAAACGAGGTTCTTTTTTTAGACCTGAAATTGAAGATGAGGTAATTGTTGGGTTCATTAACGAAGATCCGAATCAGGCAATTGTGCTGGGAATGATGAACAGCAGTGCAAAACCGGCTCCTATTGTAGCTGCCGATGATAACCACGAGAAAGGTTTCGTTACCAGAAGTGAAATGAAGTTCATATTCAATGATGATAAAAAATCAGTGACAATTGAAACACCGGCTGGAAAGAAATTCACCATGGATGAAGACAAGGGCGTGATCACCTTAGAAGACGAACACAAAAACATCATCACCATGGATGATAAAGGAATTACAATGGAAAGCGCCGGAGAAATCGGAATAAAGGCTTCAAAGGATCTGAAATTGGAAGGAATGAATGTAAGCATTAAAGCCAATGCTCAATTCAAGGCTGAAGGTTCTGCAGGAGCGGAAGTTTCTACCGGAGCCACAGCGGTATTGAAAGGTTCATTGGTACAAATAAACTAACAAAATGGGAAATCCTGCAGCACGAATAAACGATATGCATGTATGTCCAATGGTAACAGGCACTGTTCCACATGTAGGCGGTCCAATATTACCACCCGGAGCTCCAACGGTGCTGATCGGTGGAATGCCGGCTGCATTGGTAGGTGATATGTGCGTGTGTACCGGCCCTCCGGATTCAATTGCAATGGGGTCTACCACCGTACTGATTGCTGGTAAGCCAGCTGCTCGAATGGGAGATTCTACCGCGCACGGAGGTACAATAGTGGCAGGATTACCAACAGTATTAATAGGATGAGATTATGGAAGAGTTCACATCATTTATAGGAACAGGTTGGAGTTTTCCTCCAGCATTTGATTTACAATTAAAAGCAGTAAAAACAAGTTCTGATGAACAGGATATCCAAGAAAGTTTGAAAATCTTGTTGTCTACCCGTTTAGGAGAACGAATTATGGTTCCTAAATACGGATGTAACCTCGAAGATTTGCTATTCAGTCCTTTGGATCTTACTTTGAAGACGTTTATTGGTGAGCAAATTAAGACTGCCATTTTGTTCTTTGAACCAAGAATCACTCTAGATAAGATTGATATTTCTGAGGGAGATGAATTGGCTGGAGAATTACTGATCCTGATCGATTACCGAGTGCGCACAACCAACTCACGTAAAAACTTAGTGTTCCCATTCTACAAAGAAGAGGGAACGGATATTTAACCAGCATACTATTCCTGTTATGGCAAGTAACGAAGATAAAATAGTCAGTGTTTTAAAGCGAAACGGTACCGATCAATTGGATCGTAACCAAGTGGCTTTACAACCAGATTCAGTTCAACTACAGGGTTTCGGATTGGAGGAATGGATGCAGTTTGCCTACAATTTTGCAGGTAAAGTCAACTATTTCTCAACTACCGATGATCAAAATCCTACCGATAATTGGGAAGCTTTTTTCGCCTCAGGTGATGATCTGAAAGCAATTTTGGAACAAGTAAAAAATCCTGTTCCGGAAGGAAAACTGACACCGCATTTAACACTTTTCGTTTGTTTCCTAAAGCTCATGGAGCTTTCAACCAAGCGAATAAACCTCATTACAAAGCGTCACCTCGATTTCTATTACAAAAAGGTATTGCAAATTGATGCCTTGCCGGCTTTGGAAGACAAAGCGTACATGATCTTTGAATTGGCAAAGGGATTGACCGATTACCTGGTTAAATCTGAAACTGCTTTGGATAGCGGTAAAGATGCATTGGGTAAAAAACGAGTTTATGCGTTGACGGAGGAGTTACCGGTAACTAAAACGGTGGTTGCTCAAATCAAAAATGTATACAACGATCAAGCTGAAAATGACGAAAACGGGTTGGGTACAGGAGACCGTTTTAGTATTAAAGCAGCTCCGGTTGCTAACTCAATTGACGGAATAGGTGGAGCACTCACTCCCGAATCGCCCACTTGGTACCCGTTTGGTTATTACCAGGATGCTTCGGCGAAAGAATTAATGGAATTGCCTGAACTTCCTGAAGCTAAATTGGGCTTTGCAGTAGCTTCATCTGTGATGCGTCTGGCCGAAGGAAAGCGTGAGATAATCGTTAAGTTTTCATTTACAACAGCATTAGAGAATACAATTGATCCAATTGATTTAAAGGATGCTATTGATGTTTATTTAACAGGTGAAAAAGGGTGGGTTGGTCCGTTTAAACCAATTGTTGTTGTTGATACTGCGACAGGATTAAATACTGCTTCACGAGTAGATGGAAAAGATATTTACTTAAACATTGAACTAGACCCGGATGTGGTGGCAATCGCGGATTATGCACAAGCAATCCATGGTGAGCAATTTAGCACCACAAATCCTGTTGCGCGTTTTTTATTCAAAACAACTACCGAAGAGAATTACGATGTATACAGCACTTTTGCAGGTAAACGCGAACTGGAAAGTGTAACGGTAGGTGTTGAGGTAAGCGGAGCTAAAAATCTGATCATCGAAAGTGATGCCGGAACATTGAATGCCGAGAAACCGTTTTATCCGTTCACGACACGACCGGTAAAAGGTTCCGTTTTTTCCGTTTTCAATCAAGAAATGGCTGAAAAGAAATGGGCTTCCATGTCGCTTCAGTTAAAATGGAAAAGTACACCACTCAACTTTAAGTTACACTATGCCATCTACGATTCCAGCTTCATTGCCGGTTTGACCAAAGAGAAATACGAAGAGATGTTCGAAGATTACGATCCGAATACATCCGACAAGGAATATTTCAATTTGTATCAATCATTTGGGTTAGACAAAAGTGTACGAAACATTCAACTAAGAAATCGTGTTCGAAGTGCTGATAATACAAGTGTTTACAATCCGATTGTAACCGACAATGATTACTTTGAAGTGGAAACGGATATACTGTATCAGGAAAAATGGGTAGGTAACGGAACCAAAAAGCCCTTGTTTAAACAAGAATCGGATAGCTCGTTCACTTCAACGATTGTATTGTCGGGTAAAGGTTACCTGCGCGGAGAGACAGGGCCTATTCGTATCCGTTTGGATCAATCGTTCATGCATGAATTGTATCCGTCTATGTATGCGATCGCGCTTTCTGCGCAAAACAAATCACTACCAATTCCAAACGAACCGTATACACCTTTTGCAGAAGATCTTCAACTAAGCTATACCGCTTTTGATACCGTATTCGTTAACAACGTAAAACAAGAAACGTTTGAAGAGCGAACGATACAATTGTTTCATGAGCATCCGTTCGGGCAAAGTGAAGAACATGCCTATTTGAAAACCATCTACAACGAAAAATCACCGAATTGTGCCGCTTTGCCTACTTATTGTAAAGGTGGAGAATTGTACATCGGGTTGCAAAATGCGCAAGTATCCGAATTGGTTACGTTGTTGTTTCAAGTTGCAGAAGGCACAGAGAATCCGCTTTCCAAATCGTTTAGTGACGGACAAAAAGTGCAATGGGAAATTTTGTGCAATAACGTTTGGCGATCATTGGATTCATTGGCGATGGTGCTTAATGAGATTGATAATTTCTTGCTTTCGGGAAGAATTAAATTCACCATTCCTGAATATGCAAACGACACGAATACCTTGCTTCCGTCAGGCTTGTTTTGGATCAGAGCCAAAATGATGAATAAGCGCTACGATGCCGTTTGTATGGTACATGGAATTCATGCGCAAGTGGCAGAAGCAGCGTTTGTTAACAATGACAATGATACGTCACATTTAATCAACGGATTGCCAGCTGGTACAATTGCCAAATTGGTGGAGCGACTTTCTCAGGTGAAATCGGTGCAACAACCGTATGCCACTTTTGGTGGAAAACCGGAGGAAAGCGATGCGCTGTATTATCGACGTGTGAGCGAGCGGTTGAGACATAAGAACCGCGCTATTACACTGTGGGATTATGAGCACCTGGTGTTGCAGGAATTCCCTCAGGTTTACAAGGTGAAATGCTTGAATCATACGCTTGATAAAGAGTATGTTTCACCGGGGTGCGTCACGTTGATCGTGATACCGGATACCATTAATAAAACCATATACGATATATATCAACCGCGGTTAAGTAAAGGTAAACTCAATAAGATCCGTGAATACCTGAGTGAATTAAACTCAATGCATGTTACACTGGATGTGGCTAATCCGGATTACGAAGAAGTCAAGATTGAACTAGCCGTGAAGTTTTATGCCGGCTACGACAATAATACCTATAAAAAGCAACTCAATGAAGATCTCATTCGATTCCTTTCTCCATGGGCTTTTGAAGAGTCGCGCGAGATTAAATTCGGAGTGATACTTTACCGCAGCTCACTGATTCATTACATCGAAAAACTCAATTACGTCGACTACATAGAAGATGTACGCATTTTCAAAGGAAAAGAGTTGCAGTCGCGAAATTGTTTACCGTCAACTCCAAGATCTATTTTGGTTTCGGCCAAAGTGCATGAGGTGAAGTTGGCAACCAACAAATGTCAACAAGAATCATCATTTGAAACAGAAGAAACATGTCAGCTTTAACTACACATACCACTATTCCCAAAATTGTTTCATCGCAAGATGATTTGGATTTTCAATTCCTGAAAAAGTTAGGAATCGAATACATTGAATCGTTAGGTGGCAAATTGTGGACTGACTATAACGAACACGATCCGGGAGTAACCATCCTGGAAATGCTCTGCTATACCATTACCGATTTAGGTAACAGAATTGAATTGCCGATTGAGAATTTATTGGCAAAAGAAGATGGAAGCGGCTTTGGAAATCAGTTTTTTACAGCAAGTGAAATTCTTCCAAACCGGGCATTGACGCCTTTGGATTATCGCAAATTGTTTATTGATATCGACGGTGTGCGCAATTGCTGGCTAAGTAAACACAAAAAAACGGTTTACGTAAACTGCAAAAAGAATGAACTTTCCTATAATATCACTTCTTTTGAAGATGTACCCGAGCGATTTTTAAAACAGTTCGATTACAATGGGTTGTATGATTTATTAGTGGATTTTGATATCCCTACTACATTCGACAAAACATCCAAAAATTACAACAAGAAGGTAGCCGATTTTAAAAAATCGGTGGAAGCAGAAATTCGTAAAAAGTACCATGCCAATCGCAATCTGTGCGAAGATCTGATTGATATTTCAGCTGTTGGAGTAAAACCGATTCAGATTTGTGCCAATATTGAGTTGGATCGAGACATCGATGAAGATGTGGTTCAAGCCAAAATTTACTTTGAAATTCAGCGCTACTTTGCTCCGGCGGTACATTTCTACTCACTTAAGGAAATGTTAGACAAAGAGTATCGCACCGACGAAATCTTTGACGGTCCGTTATTGGATCACGGTTTTATCGATACGGCCGAATTGAAAAAAACAACCTTACGATCTCAGGTACGCCTTTCCGATATCATGAATATTATCTCGTCTATCGAAGGGGTAAAAGTGATCAAAGACATTACCATTGGAAATTGCGACGGCACAGAATCGGATGATTGGGTGATTTGCATTGATGCGAATAAACGCCCTGAATTGTGTAGCGATAGCGTGTTCAATTTCACCAAGGATGTTATTCCGGTAATGGTTTCGGAAGATAAAGTGAAAGAACACCTGGCTGAAATGGAGGCAGCTTTGCAGTTGAGTCGAGAGCTTTCTGGCTTGGATAAGTTGTTGGAATTACCCGAAGCGAAATACCTGGATACAGATTGGTATACCACGTTTCAAAATGATTTCCCGGATACTTACGGAATCAGTCCGTTTGGATTACCATCAACCGCTACTGCTGAGCGTAAAGCACAAGCCAAGCAATTGAAGGCTTATTTGTTGTTCTTCGACCAAATTTTGGCTTCCTATTTTTCACAATTAGGAGTAGTGCGCGATTTGCTTTCACTCAATAGCGATTTGAAACGAACCTACTATACACAAGCCGTTCAAGATATCAAAGATTTTGATCAGTTGGTTTCTTCAACCGATTATCCGGCCAATGATCCCGAATTGTTGGCAGAGTTGTTAATTGAACCTCAAGATAACATCAGCGAGCGTAAAAATCAATTATTGGATCACCTGATTGCTCGTTTTGCCGAACGATTCAGTGAATACACCTTCTTGATGAAAGAACTGTATGGATCTGCAGCTACCGAACTGATTGTGCAATCCAAGCAAGATTTCCTTCAGGATTATCATTTGGTGAGTGGAAACAGAGGAGGAGCATTCAATTATTACAGACAACCGGCTTCAAATCTCTGGAATACCGACAATGTAAGTGGTGTAGAAAGACGTACAGCCAGATTAGCGGGCTTCAAAGACAACCGATTTTGGCGAAAAAATATTGCCAATTCGTATGTCGATATTTACACCGTTGGAAATCAATTCAGATGGCGAATTAAAGATGACACCAATACGATCGTGTTGTCATCAACGGTTAATTACCCAACGTATAACAAAGCGGTAAACGAGCTTCATTTAGCGGTGCTACACATCATTCAAACGAATGAAAAACAGGTGGAAAATGTTTACGAAACTACCGGTTTCACGGATGGTTTGGAAATTGGGAATGTATTAATTCAGGTGTCAAATGCCGGTTCTTATTCATTTGATATCATTGACAAGGTGTCAGCGAATCCGAATTACATCATTGCACGACATTACACACAACATCCTACGGCAGAACAATTGAAAGATGCTATTTTGCATTGCATCGATTTCATGAAATACCGTTTCTCGGAAGAAGGAATTTTTCTGGTAGAACATATTCTATTGCGACCTGATATTACGTTGACAAACGTTCCTGTAAATGAGTTTTTGCCGGTTTCGTTGGAAGATTGTGTTGAATGCAATTGCATCGACCCCTATTCCTATCGCGTGAGTATCGTACTTCCTGGATATACTCAACGCTTCTCGAATATCGATTTCCGGGCTTTTCTGGAGGAGCTCATTCGCGAAGAACTTCCCGCACACGTGGTACCTAAAATTTGCTGGGTAGGTGAACGCAAAGGTCATGTACCGGATACAGAAAACGATCTCATTCTTTTTGAAAAAGCGTTTAAGCGATTCTTATTGAAGCGCACAGATAGAGAACAATCGCATGATCCGGATACGTTGAAAGATTTAATCGACGCATTAGGTGGACTCAACACCATCTATCCTTCAGGTACTTTATACAGCTGCGAATCGGAAGATTTGGATGGTAAAATAATACTAGGTAGAACTAATTTAGGAACACTTTAATACAATCACTATGGCATCAAATATCACTATGACACCAAAATTAAAGGATATAACAACTTCATACCATTCGTTTCAGAATGATCAAGTGCTTACAGCCACACAGCTCAATGAGTTTCTTACGTATTTCGAAGACCAGGATAGGTTAACCCGAATCAGTTTGAGCGGTGTTGGAATTGTGTGCGGATTAAAAGTGAGTTTGATTCAGGAAAAACAATTTTTGCCGATCGATGTTTCAGCACTAACCACAGCCGAAAAAAAACTATTCAATGCCAAGGTCACAAAGATTGTTGTTGAACAAGGATATGGTGTTACCACTGACGGTGATTTGCTTTACCTGCGTGAAAACAGCGAAAACAAACCGCTGAAAAAAATTAAAGTGGCACCGGAAACCTATACCAATTATAGGGTTTACGACGATCATCGATCGGGATATACGCCGTTTATTAAAGACAATGCGCAAATTCAGCTCTGGGAACTGATTCCGGGAAGTGATGTTACTCCGGAGACAACCGATCCTCTTCTTGCTACGTTCCCGAATTTGCAGGATATGGTGGTTTTGCTGTACCTGGAAAGCTACGAAGATGAACCGAATTTGTGTGATGGTTTGTCGTGCGATAATCAAGGTCGTGAGCAAGTTGCCCGTTTGCGCGTGTTGCTGGTTTCTCAAGCCGATGCCGATTACATTTTGTCGGGTGACGTGCTGTTCAATAAACACGAACTCATGTCAACGTACCTTAAGATGAAGGATTTGTCGGTGAAACGTGTTGTTATTAATTCAGCAAACACTGCCAGATTAACCGATTTGAAAGCAAGTTACGAGTTAACAAATGAATCGCAATTGCTCACCGATTTGAAAGACGGATTGACGCTTATGCGCAATAAAATCAACCCGTATTACCAAAATCACCCCATCGATTCTATCCTCACAGCATTAAACACAAAACTTCCTGCGGCTACTCCAAGTCAACCGATTTATTTTCAGTACCGCTATGATTTGTTGAAAGACATTGTTGATTCGTACAACGAAGCGAAGGAATTATTCATAGAAGTAGCTACAGAATGTTGTCCTTCTATTACATCGTTTCCGAAACATTTGATGTTGGGCAAATTGTCGCCTACCGAAGAAGATTCACTGATTGGTCGTTACCGCCACGGATTTTATAAATCGCCAATTTTAGTGGATGAATCGAAAGAATTTGAGCCGTTTATCTGGACTTTATTCCGCATGTTGCACCAACTCAATGCCTATCCGACATTGCCGGAAACAGGAACCGGTGGATTGTACCGAACGGATATTAAAATTACACCTTCCAATTACAGTACCGAGTTAGGCAATAAAGCAATTCCGTTTTATTACAACCTTAACAATAGCTTGCTCAGAGCCTGGAATCGGGAGAAAACACTGAAAGGAAAATACAAGCTCAACTTAAGCTACAATACCGGATTATTGGATAGTTCACCAGCCATTCAAACACCGCTTCGATACAACCTGGAAGGATCAAACTTTTTACGCATTGAAGGTCACCAGGGGCGCGATTACAAAGAGGTGATGGCTAAAATCGATCAAATCAAAAAAGAAAACGGGTTGTCGTTTGATACGAAAGCAATTAGTATTGATTTGGATAACAGTATTGTAATTGATACAACCAATTATGAGTGTGAATTTGAAGATTTGGCGGTACTGTTAACAGCTTGGGTAAAAGAACAAGAATGTACCATTGCTAAAGTGATCTCACTGGTATCGGCTTTTAGTGTGAAAGAACCGGGGAAAAACATCAAAGACGCTCAGTTTTTGCCAAAAGCTACTTTTTCTGAAGCAGTTCGTGATGTTTCAACTACAAAAGTCACTGCTGCCTCTAAATCTGTGGCGCCAAGCGTTGTTGCGGCACCGATTACTGCTATTGTAAGTACAGCCGATCAGCGAACAGCATTGGAGAATAATCAACTTGAGTTCGGACGAACCAATGTGGTGCTGGAAAGTCTTACGCCAACCGAGTTTACTGTCGGACACAGTTATTTACAAGCCGTTTTACAAAATCCGAAGGGAACACCGGCTGAATTCATTGCCGGAGCAAATGTTTTTGCAAACGACGTGGTTCTTCAATACGACGTTCAGTGGGTTCCGGATCAATTCACAGCGCTCGTTAAGAATTCAATTCAAATCATGTCGTATGCGCATGTGCTCTCGAATTCTATTCCAATGTCCATTTCAGGAATTACGGATTTAGTGATTTCGCGTTACAACACCAATATCAATAACCTGTGTTCGGTTTTGAATAAAATTCAGGTTTCTTTGGGTAGTACTCAACGAGTTAGTAGCACAAATCCTACAGGTTTGAGTGATA
>JBILJP010000166.1:0-10295 GCA_044377135.1 Fluviicola sp. | reverse complement strand
TCGGGTATGAGGAAGATGTGCCGCAATCACCTTGTTTCCAACTGCGGATTTTAGGTTCGGGAGCAGGTGATTATTATTCAGGATCAGTAGAATACGAAAACCTTTTCAAATTGCACGATGCAGTTGATTCCAATGGAAAACGGATTGATTTATACTACATTCACACCGCTACAAACCTTGCCGGAAGTTGTTCTCTTTTTCAGTCGGATTACTTCAGCGAGCTGGAATTGGCTAAATTTGAAACCGAATTTTACAAATTGATCAGAGGCGAGGTTCAAATTCCAAATCACTTTCCATCAACAGCTTCCTGATCGGCAGGCAATTCATCTTCGTCTTCCAGCCATTCGAAAAACGAATCGAAATTATCGCGGTCTTTGCGCGAAGGTCTACCGGTTCCATACTCACGGTACACACTTTGTGCTTTCTGGTACGTTTTGAATTTTTCCAATTCCATCGGGTCGGTCACATCTATCAGGTAATCGGCCACCAATTTGGCGCCTACTCTACGGTCTAGTAAATCTTTGATTTTATAGGAAAATACCGCGTTATTTTTAATGATGGAAATGGTATCTCCCACCTTTACATCCTTAGAAGGTTTTGCGCCAGATCCATTTAATTTCACCTTTCCTTTTTGTACCAATTCAGTTGCCAGCGTACGCGTTTTACACAGACGTACAAACCAAACAAACTTATCCAACCGACAACTCATGCTGTAATTTTTTAGGAAGTGAAGAAACCACCAATTCATAGGAATGCACAATCAATTCCTGCAGTTCATTGGTAGTCAACTCATTGTTCAACAAAACCGTATTCCAATGTTTTTTACTCATGTGCCAACCCGGAAGAACGCAGGCATAACGCTCGCGCAACTCTATAGCTCGTTCGGGATCACACTTCAGGTTCATCGAATCGGGTTTTTCCACATCAATTAAGGCATACATCTTTCCCATCACCTTAAACACAAGGGTTTTCTGATCAAACGGAAAATGTTCTGTTGTTCCTTTGAGCTGCAGACAGAATTGAAGAATTTCATCGAGATGCATGCCACGAATATAGGAAAATAGCTTGTGCGAAAATCCGATTCGGGTGTTTCTACGTGAGAATTAAAAACAGGTAATTTGCACCTGCTGTATCATTTTAATGAACTACATCTTTGGGAGCAACTTTTAAAAACTAAAAAATGTCTACGCTTAACATCACATTCAACAACAACAGCAATCATCAGGCTGCAAATGTTTCCATCGGTTTTGTGCCGGGAAGCTCTACTTCCTTGTTCAATATTACGAACGCCGCGGATGGAAGTACCATAAATGAATTAAACTACAATTATGCAGGTACTGGAAACTGGTATACCCTTACTGACTTGCAACAAGGAGTAAATATTACCAATTTCAGCGGGCGCATATATGTTTGCTACGGTACTCCATGGGCTGTTCAGCAAAACGGATACGAGCCGGCACAAGCGGTAAACGACCCTAATTTTTACTTGCGTTACGATAAAATGGAAATCACGTTCAACGGAAACGCTTCCGATGTTGCCAATCTTACAAGCATTGATTATTGGAGTATTCCCATGAGTCTTTCCACTTCTTTTCAAGGAAGTCCGGTTGCAGGAAACAGTGTTTCAGGATTATTGAACGGAAATAACGCACAGGATATTTACAATGCTCTGGTTGCGGTAACAACTCCACAACAATCCAATCTTCCGGGAGTTGGGGGTGCAGACGGAAGTCCGATTCCTGCATTGGTTCCGGGTCAGTTTGTACAATACGGAACAGGTCCTGCTCCGCTAACCACTTTTGCGCGTATTATCGGCCCATCTTCTTACCCTCCAATTTATCCAGCGCAAGCTATTCCTGTAACACCGTATGCTCTTTTCAGCAGTTATTTAACCTACTTGGTGACTAACTTCGGTGTAGGAACAACAATAGGAGAGAATAATGTTCCGGGACTTGGAAACGGAACCATTGCAACCATTTCAGGGAATTTTGCGGGTGTTGGACCCAATGTTCCAGCCACTGGGCCACAAAGTGCACAGGCATACAACCTCACTGCAACCATCGACAACAACATGAATATTACCCTTACTGGAATTGTAGGAAGCGGAACAACCAACAACACAACCATGTATTTTGCGATCGATGATTTGCTAAATCCTTCAGGAATTTACGGTGGAAATACGCCTTTCAGCCTCAATGGCGCAGCAAGCGCAGCTCCTGCCAATGATGTGTACGGTTGGATAAGTGGAGATTTATTTTCTGGACTCAATATCGGAGCGGTAGGAAGCACAAGTATTAACGTGCAAATGGAAGTCATCGGTTCAATGCCTAGCAGCGAATGGTTTAAACTTCAACTCGGAGGACTTTACAAACCTTTGCAGCCGCTCCAACCAAATTATAACCAATGGGCTGCAACACTTCAACCATTATCTCAAGCTTACAACTTTGCCTACACTGATCGTTTTGCACACGTATTTGCAAGTTTAAATCCAAGCACGGTAGACACACTCATTGTTACTCTCGAATTGGATAACATCACCCAATAAGCCACAATCACACAAAAGCGGTCTTTGTCAAGAATTGACGGAGGCCGCTTTTATTTTGAAACTAACCGTGCGGTAAACATTGATTGGCTAACTTTGTTGTACAAACAAAAAAGCACATGTCTGCTAGTGAAACTCTTTCGTTTTGCGACGATCTTTTTAATCGCAAACGTTTTCAAACCCGCGAAGTACGTGTAGGAATTACGTCAATCGGTGGTAATAATCCGATTCGTATTCAATCAATGACAACCACCGACACCATGGATACCGAAGGTTCTGTGGAACAATCCATTCGAATGATTGATGCCGGTTGCGAGTTGGTCAGATTGACCGCACCCAGTAAAAAAGAAGCCGAAAACTTAGGTGTTATCAAAGCGGAATTGGTGAAAAGAGGCTATAATACTCCTCTTGTTGCCGATATCCACTTCACGCCAAATGCGGCGGAAATTGCCGCCCGACTCATCGAAAAGGTACGTGTGAATCCGGGTAACTACGCTGATAAGAAGAAATTCGAAGAAATCGATTACAACGATGACAGTTACGCTGCCGAGTTGGTGCGCATCGAAGAAAAATTTACGCCGCTTGTTTTGTTGTGTAAGGAAAACAAAACCGCCATGCGCATCGGAACGAATCACGGATCGCTCTCAGACCGCATTTTAAGCCGTTATGGCGACACGCCGGAAGGAATGGTGATATCTGCCATGGAATTCATCGAAATCTGCCGTAAAAACGATTATCACGACCTGGTGATTTCCATGAAAGCCAGTAACACGCTTGTGATGGTGCAAGCCTATCGATTGTTGGTGGCAACCATGAAGTCGAAAGGAATGAATTATCCGTTGCACCTGGGTGTAACCGAAGCCGGCGACGGTGAAGACGGAAGAATCAAATCGGCCGTTGGAATCGGTGCATTACTCGAAGACGGAATTGGTGATACCATTCGCGTTTCGTTAACCGAAGATCCCGAATTTGAAATTCCGGTTGCACAAAAACTGGTTGAGAAATTCAATCTGGAAAACAATAATAATTTAGTTTATAGTTCAACTAACACTATAAATTATTATTCACATTCAAGAAGAGAAACATCTGCTGTTCAAATAATTGGAAACAAACATGTTCCGGTAGTTGTGGCAGATTTTTCACACAAAACACATATTTCACCAACTAATTTATTCGGAATAGGATACAATTATTCGGTTGATTTAGACAAATGGAGTGTTCAGGATCTTGCTGCTGACGTATTGTATATTGGCGACCACACACTCGACTTTGAAGTACCCGGAATGCTGCGTGTTGTGCAAAATTATAGTTCCTGGAAAGCGCACCAAAGTGCAACTGTTTTGCCGCTTTGCACACTTGAAGAATACCACGGATTAACTCCCGGAACTGAAGCATTTATTCTCCTTTCACTGGATGAAGAAATTGCTGTAGATTCACTTCCGACAAAGCAAGTTGTATTCGTGATTTCAACGAAAGATCAGCAGAAAACACAAAAAATTCGCAAGTTTCAATTTGAATTAACGGAAAACAACAATCATTCACCTGTCGTTCTTCAATTTCACTACGATCTAAACAATATTGAAACCACTCAATTGTATGCAGGAAGTGATGCTGGCATTCATTTTATTGATGGTTTTGGCGACGGTATATGGATTACAGCCAACATTCCTACCATTGCCCTCAATTCACTTTCGTTCGGCATTCTACAGGCCACCAGAACGCGTATTTCCAAAACGGAATACATTTCTTGTCCTTCGTGCGGAAGAACGCTCTTTGATTTGCAGGAAACAACTGCAAAAATCAGATCGCGCACCTCACACCTGAAGGGAATCAAAATTGGGATCATGGGATGTATTGTGAATGGTCCGGGAGAAATGGCCGACGCCGACTACGGTTATGTAGGAACAGGTCCCGGAAAAATCAATTTATACAAAGAAAAAACCGTTGTGCGCAAAAACGTGTCGGAAGACGAAGCTGTGGATGCATTGATCGAGTTGATCCGTGAACATGGCGATTGGGTAGAAATCAATTAAAACTAACGATGATGAAACGAAAAAGCACAAAAATTATTCTGGTTGCAATTTGCTCTATTGCATTAATATTCAGTGTGTTTGTGTTTCAAAAGCCACTCACAAAATTAGAAAAATCAGACTTGGTGCAAGTAAAAGGAGTCATCAATGAACCGTTTCAACTAATAAAAACACGTCACAAGCGCAGAAAACAACACCTGCACGGTAGCGTGACGGCTATCAAAGATCACAACCTAACCTTTCGGTTGATAGAACCACATTCTGCAAGAAGTAAAGCTTTACAAGTAAAAGCAAAAGTAGGTGACAGTATCACGGTTGCCATATCCAAAACTGCTTTTGACAGAGCCACAAAAGAAAACCATAAATCAAACGATGCACACTCGCATTTTAGAACAATTGTAGTTTACGAAGTGTATTACAATGGCACGTGTTATCAAACAATCGAACAATCCAATAATGCCATCCACCAGAGAAATCAAGGTAACAGATGGCCCGCCGTTTTGTTAATTGTATTGGTAAGTGGCTTAATCATCTTCGGTATACAGAAAAACGACTAAAACACCTAAATTTCAACTACTTGGAGCACATTCATCACCAACACCAAGGTGTTTCTCCATATCAAACCAATAAAAGCACTCGGAAAAGAGTAAAGATAATTATTGGACTAATTCTTTCTATTTGTTTGATAATCATTGTTTTATCAATGGATTTTTTACCAAAAAAACTAGGTAAAAAAGACCTCATTCATATTAAAGGAGTCGTTTACGAACCTTTTTGTGTGAAGAAACGCCATAGAGGAAAGAGCTATCTATATGGAAATATAATTGGCATAAAAGGCTGTTTCTTTGATTTCAGTTTAATAGAACGGTATTCTGATAGAAGCAGAGCATTAATAAAAAACGCAAAAGTCAGCGATACAATAATAGTTGCCATACCCAAAACCGATTTCTATAACGCAACTCGACCAGGACCAAAATCAATAATAGATGTTCATTTCAAGAGCCACACATTTACAGTTTATGAAATTTACCACAAGAACAAATGTTATCAAACTCTTGAACAGTCAAATCAAGCAATAGGTGAAAACAGCCGAATAGGTATAATAATCCTGATAATACTAATAACAGTACTAATCATTCGTGACGTATGGCAAAAAGAGTGATTTTTGTTAAAAATTTCACTTGTTTGGTGCGCATTTCTCACCATCGCCAAGGTGTTTCTATATCAGATCAAGAAAAACGCTCGGAAAAGGGCTAAAAACGCTATTTCTTTCTAAAAACATAGATTTGAGAACTGCATTTGCCGTTTTTGGAGCGCATATTGGATAACCACCCAATTCGAAGGGCATTGAACAAAGATCCGCCTTTGTATTTTTCACTTAGCATCGAAACATAGTACGCATCAAACTTCATGGGCAATTGTTCTTCTAACGTAAAACCTAATTGTTCAATGAACGGAACTATCGTTGCGGGTGAAAAATGATACAAGTGTCGAGGAACATCGTAAGCAGCCCAAAACGATCCGTAATGCGTTCCATCAAACGAAGTATGATTTGGAACCGCAATAATCCAAACACCCTTTTCTTTGATCAACGAAGCAATCTGTTTGGTGTCTTCCTGTAAGTTGTAAACATGCTCAAGCACGTGCCACATGGTTACACAATCATACGAAGAAGGAGTAAGAGTAGAAAGCGAATCTAAGGTCTGGAGATTCACGTTGTTTTGTTCCTGTGCTACTTTGCGTGCGTCTTCATCGGGTTCCAATCCGAGAACAGAAAATCCATTGTCTTGCGCGCGCTTTAGGAAATGTCCGGTTCCTGCACCAACATCCAACAAATCACGACCAGTAACCAAGCGCTTAACTAATTTCACCTTTTGATTCAGGGTGTAGTTACGTACTTTATTATAAACACTGTTCACCAATCCTTTTTTGGTTGAACTATGCGAGACATAATCTTCGGACTTGTAATAATTACCGATTGTTTCCAAAGACGGTCGGGGAGTGGTATAAACCAACTTACAGCTATTGCAGGTTAACAGCGTAAAAACTTCCTTGCTTAAGAAATGATCTTTTACTTCTAAAAAAGAAGTTGCCTGGTCATGATTACAAGCCGGACAAATGTGTGCTAATGTATGTTCCACGTGAAACGTTTATCTTCCTAAATGAATTAATAAAACCGAAATATCACTTGGTGAAACTCCACTTACTCGCGAAGCCTGACCAATAGTAACCGGTCGAATTTTTGAGAGTTTCTCTTTCGCTTCGCTACTTAAACTCCCCAATAACTTATAATCTACAGATTCCGGAATAGCCAATGATTCCAAACGTGACAATTTTAACGCCACTTCTTCTTCACGAGCTATATAACCTTCATACTTCAATAATATCTCTGCTTGTTCAACTGCATCTTCATGTTCCAAGGTTAATTGAGCAGCTAATTCTTTCACAGAATCACTCATAGCCAATACATGATCCATTGTTACATGGGGTCGAGTAATAACTGACGACAATTTAACTTGCTGCGTTAATAAAGAACTACCAACACCTTCCAAGAAAGGATTCGCTACACTTGGTGTGACACCTTCTTTCCGCAACGCACTCATTAGTTGATTTGCCGCAGCAGTTTTTCTAGCTACACGTTCCATAGCCGCATTGTCTTGCAACCCTAATTTATGTGCCAGTGGCGTTAGCCGAACATCAGCATTATCTTGACGTAATAAAATTCGATATTCCGCACGGCTTGTAAACATACGATACGGTTCCTGCGTTCCTTTTGTAATCAAGTCATCAATCAACACACCAATGTACGCTTCACTGCGACCCAAAATAAAAGATTCACGTTCCTGAACTTTCAATGCCGCATTAATTCCAGCCATCAATCCTTGACAAGCCGCTTCCTCGTAACCGGTAGTTCCATTAATCTGCCCGGCAAAATACAATCCTTCAACTAATTTAGTTTCGAGCGTATGTTTTAACTGAGTAGGAGGGAAGTAATCGTATTCTATTGCATAACCCGGACGAAACATCTTTGCTTGTTCGAAGCCAGGAATGGAGCGTAAAGCTCGTTGCTGCACATCTTCCGGAAGAGACGTTGAAAATCCATTCACATAAATTTCAATAGTATTCCATCCTTCCGGTTCCACAAAAATCTGGTGTCGATCTCTTTCAGCGAAACGATTGATTTTATCTTCTATACTCGGACAATATCTCGGCCCCGAACTTTTAATAGAACCATTGAACATTGGTGAACGGTCAAACCCTTCACGCAACAATTCATGGGTTTCTTCATTGGTATACGTAATATGGCAAGGTCGTTGAACGGCCAATGGTTTTGTATCCGAGTAGGAAAACTTCGAAGGGTTTTCATCACCTTCCTGAATTTCCATCTTCGAATAATCCAACGAGCGACCATCAATACGTGGGGGAGTACCGGTTTTCATTCGTCCGGCTTCAAAACCCAAAGCGAGCAAATCTTCCGTAATTCCGAAAGAAGCCTTCTCACCAACACGACCGCCTCCAAATTGTTTTTCACCCAAGTGAATCAATCCATTCAAAAACGTTCCGTTGGTCAACACAACCGATTTACCATAAATAGGTAAACCCAATCCTGTTTTGATGCCAACCACTTTACCACCTTCAACAAGCAAACCATTACTCATGTCTTGCCAAAAATCAACATTCGGATTTCGCTCAAGCAACAAACGCCACTCTTCAGCAAACTTCATACGGTCGTTTTGTGTTCGAGGCGACCACATAGCAGGTCCTTTCGAAAGGTTGAGCATTCGAAACTGAATCGCGCTCAAGTCGGAAACAATTCCACTTCCACCACCAAGCGCATCAATCTCACGCACAATTTGTCCTTTCGCAACACCACCCATAGCCGGATTGCAACTCATTTGGGCAATCGTATTCATGTTCATCGTCACCAACAACACACTACACCCTAGTTTTGCGGCCGCATTCGCAGCTTCGCAACCAGCGTGACCACCACCCACAACAATTACATCATACTCTTTCAACATACCAACAATGTTTCACGTGGAACAAAATTACAACTCAAACAAGGATCAATCGAAAATGTTTCACGTGAAACAAACCAAGAAATCAAAAAGAAAATCAAATCAAATGTTTCACGTGGAACACACGAAGACCCAACATTTCATCTTCTTTCGCACGCATCAACAATTCGTCTTCGGGAGACTTATCTTTAAAACCACATAGATGCAATAAACCATGAACACAAACGCGGTTCAATTCATCAGTGAAAGAATTATCTAATTCTTGTGCATTATCAGCAACACGGTCCACACTAATGAATAAATCGCCGCTCACTTCGTCATCAACAGAATAATCAAACGTGATGATATCCGTATAATAATCATGATTCAAATGTGTGCGATTCATCTCCAACAGATAATCGTCAGAACAAAAAATCATAGTGATTTCACCCAACGACTTTTGCTCAACTTCACACACTTGTGTAAACCATGCAAACAAAAATTCCGAGTTAATACCCGGAACTTCTTCAACATCTTCGATATGTATTTCTACCATTTATTTATGGAATAAAACCATTACTTCGTTTCCACGGTCGTTGAACTCAACTTCATCTGCGAGGTTGCGCATCAAGAAAACGCCTCGACCGTGTTCTTTTTCAATATTCTCCGGAGCAGTAGGATCGGGGAGGTTTTTGTAATCAAAACCCGGACCTCCATCAGCCACACTAAACCCGAACGATTCAGCGTCGTCAAAAACACTCAATTCTACAGCAGCATCTTTATCCATTTTGTTTCCATGGATGATTGCATTGTTTACTGCCTCAGTAACCGCAATCAACACATTTCCATAAAGGTCTTCGTGCACACCAACCGATTGACAAACTTTGTCAATCAGCGATTCTACTACAGGTAGATTATCAAGTTCAGAACGAATGGTTAACGAATCAATAAGAGTATAACCTTGCTTCATTGCCTCACAATACATTTAAATAAGTACTACTGAGCTCTGTTGAAATATTCGCTTGCTTTATCCTTATAATACTTCGACAACAAGGGATCCACATTGTGCAATAATTCAATTTGACCGAGCTTTTGACGATTATACTCATCAAATCGAATAAGGTTACCATAATTGCGCTCTTTTCCTGTTTCGGCCTCTCTTTTTTCTTCGAAACCTCTTTCTTTCAGCGCCTTCTCACTTTCCAATAAACGTGTAAGAATGTCTTGTTGACGACGAATCATCTCAGAACTGAAGTTTTTATTGATTAAATCTTTCTCTTGTTGCTCGAGTTCCTTGATCAACGGATTCAATCCATTTCCTTTTCCCTGACCTTCCTTGTTCATTTCATTACGGATTTGCTCAAGGCGCTGACGAATGGCTGTTTGTTGTGCTGCCATTTTGGCAATCTCTTTATTCCCCAATCCAGGCATTCCCTGACTTCCGGGTTTACCATTCTGTCCAGGTTTATCGCCCGGTTCTTTACCACCCGGATTTTGACCTTTCTTCATTTGGTCAAGTTGCTTTTTCAGCATTTCCTTCATGTCTTCACCCGACATTCCTTCACCTGGCTTTTTGCCCGCACCACCAGGATTGTCGCATGAACCGCTTCCGGGTTGTTTGCTTTGTGCTTGCGCTTGTTGTTGCATACTCTGCAAACTTTCATTCAATAACAAAGCAAGGTTGTTGTAAGAAGTCATCACCAACTGCTGGTGCTGGCTCAACTC
>JBILJP010000517.1:0-2933 GCA_044377135.1 Fluviicola sp. | reverse complement strand
CCTCATCTCTTAAAGGCTCTCTTTCTGCAAACAGATAATCCTCAATGAGTTTTTCGGTTTTTTCTACCGAAATAAAGGCGCTTTAAAAACCCAAAAAAAGGTTGCCCACAATCAGACACCCCTTTCCTTTTAGGTGTAGTAGCGGCTAGTATTTTCTGTAAAGATGGCTCACGCAGGTTCCGCAAAACGATTCGCCAATTTCGGCAGCTTTGTGGCGGGCATCGCCGGCAATGATACAGGCTGAAACAAGTTTGCTTTCGGCGGTAGTCGATTTTTTGCAAACAGAAGTTTCAGTTGGTTCACAATTCCAGGAATACCCCGATGATTTGTGCAGGTGGTACTCGTTAGATGATTTTTTCTTGTAAATGGAGTAGCGCATGGAGTGGGGTTTGAATAACAATTTATTGATGCTTAGCTATATGGATGATTTTCATTTCCCAATGAGGTTTCTCTTTCCGAAAGGGGAAAATTGGACCGTTCGCAGATTATTTGCTGTGTAATAAACGTGATACTAAAACACCTAACTCGCCGGGATTTTTACATAGAATAATTGGATTCTTCCCCGTTTCCCGAACAATTTCGAGTGCATCTTTAAACAGTTTTACACGCAAGATTTTTTCAAGTTTAATAGAGGTTCGATTATTTTGACCGTCAAGGATAATCCGTTTATTAGTGAGATATACCACACCGGTATCGATGAATTCCAGATAGCGGCCTCCGTATGCAACCTCAATTGAAACTTCCAAACCGTCAGCAATATTCATTGAATAGCGCGATGCTGACCAGTTTCTTCCATTCACTTTTTTCCATTCAGCATGATCTGTTTTATAGTGACACACTTCTTCTTTCTGAACAGAAATATCAATTGCTGAAGTGGGTAATTCCAGATTTTCCAATGCCCAATAACGTTTCATTTGTTGCAATTGCTTACCGGTTATATTATCTGCGGAAATACGAATATTCAGGTTGGTAGAAATCAATAATAATTCCTTCTCTTCTTCAGGAGACAACCTAAAATCATTCGTCATTTCGGAAATTTTTTCGCTCATAAAACCACTGCGAACTTCGGCCGAAATTTTGTCTGCAAATTCTTTCGGAAGACGTAACGTAAGGTTAAGATCCTCCAGAAACGCGGCTTCTTCCTTACTGATCTTGCCGTCGGCAACTGTTTCTTCAAACGTACTTCGGTAAACGGCTCCGCCAATTTGAGCGTGTAAAAATTCAATTGTCTTATCGGATATCCCAAATAAGTATTTCAACTGTTGAAGGTTGAAGAGCTCATCCTCATCAAGTCGACGATCTTTCAAACAATAACTGAGATAGACGGCATAAAATTCTTCGAGGTTTAATACAAAATCAGACCTTAGATGTGTATCATATCGATTGTCAATTGTAACAATATCCTCGTAAGTAATCTCGCGGATTTTTTTTGTTGCCAAAAGATTATTTACCTCAATGATTGCATTTTCTTCTACCTGCTGGCGGAAAACTCGTTGTGCAAAGCTTTGCGGGATCAAAGACCGCGAATTAAAAATAGGATCTGACATGATTATTCGTATTTTCTGTATTCTTCATAAACAGGATAATTCCAACTTGCAACGCCACCATGGTGTGAACACGCACCTCGACCAGTGGCACCTGAAAAACTTCCATCGTTACATAAAGTTGTATAGTATGCAACACGTTTCCTTATTGGATTGAGCTTTTCATATAACTCTTCCGCTGGTTGGTATCCATACGACATAGCTTGCTTTGCATCCTGAACGGCTTCTTCAGTGCGATTGACCTTGGCATAGCAGACTGCTCGTTGAAAAAGTATTTCTGCATTATTTGAGTCAAACGTTTGCAAATCAGTAAGAAGATCAATTGCTTGAGGGTATTGCTTCGTTTTCATCAAAGCGTCCACTTTCAAAAGTGAAATCTCAAACCGTTGTTGTTTTGCAGAGTTTATTTCATCATCTGTGATTACTAACTGATCTATCCTATTGATTTCCAATAAGGCTTCATCGAGCTTACCTTGGGCTTGGAACGATTTTAAACGCTGATTATAAACAGCTAAACTGTCTATACGGTTGTGCTCTTTCAGCTCTAACAGTTCAATGAATTTTTCTTGTTTCTTTACTAGTAGCTGATGTTCTATGGCTAAACGATTTTCAGCTATACCAAAGTTGATTGCAAATGGAACATTCACCAACAATAGAACTGCAATTGAAAAACTTCTGGCACGCGGTGTCCACTTAAATCGGTAAGTACGAGCTAGCGATTTATTAATCTTCGGGAACAGCAGAAACCCAGTTAGGATTAGCATTAGAAAAAATGGAATGTAAGCTGTTGTGAAAAAGCTGAAAGTCAATAGTAAAATTGCGGCAGTAATTGATGCTGATTGCCAGCCACTAGTTGTTTCAGATCGAAGATCAGAAGCGGCTTGAAAGTAATCCTTAAGAACACGATGTTCATCTGGAATGAGACCTGGAAAGTATCGTTTTTTGGATGTCATAAATTGTACATTTTAGCGAGTTAAAACTTCTTTTGGTTGGATAAATACCCCTCAATCCACCATCAGCAACTTACACGGAGCCGGATCTATGGCCACCAGCATCGATCGCGATAAACTTGGTGTGGAAACAATGGCCTGGCCCGGGGCGAGGTTCGGAAGGCGGTTCCAGAGGTTGTTGTCTACACCGCCAATGGAGCGTTTCAGGCGACTGACCACATTTGCATCGTTGATTTTGTGCAGAATAAAGCTGTTGATGAGGCCCAGTACTTCGTCGGGTAAATGCTGCGGCAATTGCGTTACGAAAATCAACCCCAACCAGCGTTTTCTACCACGACGGGCAATGCGTGCTACCTGCTGAAAGAGGTTCGCCATTTTGGCAATTTTATCGCTGGAGAGAAATTCGTGGGCTTCTTCAATGATGATGGAAACCGGTGTG
>JBILJP010000165.1:0-10329 GCA_044377135.1 Fluviicola sp. | reverse complement strand
CACCTTTGTGATCTTAAAAAGCCTATTCATTCAAAAAACCTTTGTGCCTTTGTGGTAAAATTCATGTACCTCTCCTTGTCACATCAAGAACTTATCAACCGTTAATATCCATTAATTTATTGATTAAACGCGGTTTACGTAATGTTCACCTTCCGCTAACGCCATCAACTGTTGAAATTTATACGCGAAAAACGGGCATATTTAACGGAAGCAACGTACTTTTGTGGCAAAATAGCATTGCTAAAAAACGAATGTATGAACGAATTTGGTAAACGGGGAAACAACGCCGATTTGAAGGCAACAATCGGTCTGGAAAATCTCGGAAACGTATTCTGGAATTTAACACCTGCTGAATTGGTAGAAGATACCATCATCAACGGACAAGGTGTATTAACCGACACTGGTGCAATCGCCATTGAAACGGGTGAATTCACAGGTCGTTCGCCGAAAGACCGCTTTGTGGTAAAAGACGCTAAAACAGAAGATAGCGTTTGGTGGGGTGATGTCAATATTCCTCTTTCAACCGAACAATTCGACGCGTTGTACAATCGCATGAAAGCGTATTTGACAGGTAAAGATGTGTATGTGCGTGATGCATATGCGTGTGCAGATGAGAATTTCCGCATGAACATCCGTGTGACTGCTGAATTCCCGTGGTCAAACATGTTTGCTTACAATATGTTCTTACGTCCAACCGACGCTGAAATCGAAAACTTCGATGCAGAATGGAACATCGTTTGCGCTCCGGGTTTCTTAGCAGATCCTGCTATCGACGGAACACGTCAGCACAATTTCGCTATCTTGAATTTCACCCGTAAAATGATCATCATTGGTGGTACAGGTTACACAGGTGAAATTAAAAAAGGAATTTTCTCGGTATTGAACTACGTTCTTCCGCACGAAAAAAATGTATTGTCGATGCACTGCTCGGCAAACGTTGGTGCAGATGGTGATACGGCTATTTTCTTCGGTTTGTCAGGTACAGGTAAAACTACCTTGTCTTCTGATCCTAACCGTAGATTGATTGGTGACGATGAGCATGGTTGGGCTGATAATTCAGTATTCAACTTCGAAGGTGGATGCTACGCTAAAACGATCGACCTTTCTCAGGAAAAAGAACCGCAAATTTACGATGCGATCAAGTTTGGAGCAATTTTGGAAAACATCGGTTTCATCGGTGAAACTTCCACTCCTGATTACACAGACGGATCAATCACGGAAAATACGCGTGTTTCTTACCCGATCAACTTCATCGACAATATCATGACACCTTCTGTAGGTGCCGGTCCAAAAAATATTTTCTTCCTTACAGCTGATGCTTTCGGTGTATTGCCTCCGATCTCTCGTTTAACGAAAGAACAAGCAATGTATCACTTCATGTCGGGTTACACCGCAAAAGTTGCCGGAACAGAAGTTGGTATTACGGAACCTACAACAACATTCTCAGCTTGTTTCGGAAAAGCGTTCTTACCGCTTCACCCTGCTAAATATGCGAAATTGTTGGGCGATAAATTGCACGGAACCGACATCAAAGTATGGTTGATCAACACTGGTTGGTCAGGTGGTGCTTACGGTGTAGGAAGTCGCATGAAATTGTCTTACACGCGTGCTATGATTACAGCTGCGTTGACAGGAAAATTGGATAACGTTGAGTTTTCAACGCTTCCGGTATTCGAATTGTCATTCCCTACTTCGTGCGAAGGTGTTCCAAGTGAGATTTTGAATCCGCGTGAAACATGGGCAGATAAAGCAGCTTACGATAAAACGGCTAATCATTTGGCGGAACAATTCGTGAAAAACTTCGAGATCTACGCAGCGGAAACTTCAGCTGATATTTTGGCTGCAGCTCCAAAAGTGAAAGCAACGGTTTAAATACCGCTTTTCTATATGTGTCAGGTTATTGTTTAATAGAGCTTTAACACAAAGGCACAAAGAAAAAGAACAAGTTATACGTGTTATAAAGACCACAAAGGAGATTAAGGTAGATCTCCTTTGTGCTTTTAATAGGAGTCTACCATCAATAAAAGGGATCATTTTATATAATTGGATTCTCGAAAAAACACAAATTTCAATACCTAAATTAGGTAGAACCTCTTTATGCATGCGCTGATCGCGTGTCGCCAATAGCTTTAGCGATGGCACAAGCTCCAGCGTAAGCGTTGTGTCCTTAACACCTCTATCCTTTAAAAAAAGCTTTGTGGCTTTGCGTTCCAAACTATTTCTTTTTGAATTTACCTTTCATGAAAACCATCACCATCTCAGAAGGCAAAACCAATGCCCTTGTTTTACCGGCCATACTCATCCTATTAATTGGAATTCCTTTTTGTATTTTCCTCCCACTTGTGGGTATACCGATTTTGCTATTCGGTATAAGTCTTTTTATGGCAACAACAGGATTGGAAATTGCCTCATCCGGAAAAAGTTATAGAAAATACACTGACTATTTCGGAATGCGATCAGGAGCTTGGGTTACAATTGATTCGGTGGTGATCGTAGAATTAAAACTTTCAGTTGAATCAACAACTGTTCAGGATATCAATAGCAGAACTACCCTCAAGTCTGTTACATACGATTTGTTTCTTCAAGATGAATTCGGAAAAGAGCAAATGATCTATGAGTTTCTCGCATACAAGCCGGCCAAAGAAGCTCTGAACACTTTTGCAGATATTAAGCAGATTGAAGCGATAGATCACATCGCTGCGAAAATTCATGAAAACCGCTTGAAGAGAGGAAATCGATAGGAATAATTGGTAACTTTCCATTTGATTTTTCAAACGATGATTAAGTGGTGTTGTTTGTGCTTTTTGATGTGTTTTCTGCAAGTAGCAGGGCAACAATCGACTTCTATCGAATCGGGTTTTAAATCACACCATTTTAAGTCATTTCTTGAAATGAAAGCTGCCGTTGTAGCAGAAATTGACTGGAACTCTATTGAAACATACGATCAAGATGCAACACTCGATTTTCTGACTTATCTCTACAACAGACCACAAGATTCTACAAACTACTTTTGGCACGAAAAACACAATTCTTACCGCGATTCCAGCTCGTTTGAAGCTTTCACAGCCTACCATGTTCCATATGTTCATTTAATCGACATCGATCAAGACAAGGATTTGGATATTCTGTATGAAGGATATGTAATGCCGGGGTACAATACCCGAACCACATTGGTCTTTATTCGACATAAAAAGCGCTACGTTGAAGTTGTATCAGAAGATGGAGTGGTTGTAAGTGTGAATTGTTTACCGAATAAAACCACGGAACTGATTGTCTTTCATTACCCATGCTGTAGTGATTATACAGAAGCACTGAAAGTATTTGAATTTTCAAAATCAGGAACCACTACGATCGTCAATCAAAAGGAAGCCATCGGTTTTGCAGGAATTATGAATGAACGATTGAATGAACACACTGTAGTTCCTTTACCAACGCTCTCGTTCGCCGAAATCACGACCGATTCAACCTATTTGTTTAATCGTCCGGATTCGGAGAATCTTCTATTGGATGATTCCTCTTTGGTAGATAATGAAATTGGTCATGCACTTTTCATCGCCCAATGTAAATCGGGTACAATCGGCCGCATTTTAGATAAATACAAGGATGAATTGGGTAATGAATGGTATTTCACGGAATTAGACATTGATCAAGCGGCTCAATTTAAGGTGTATGAATATGCGTTTTATGACAAATCACTAGAACAATATGCCGGTTGGATTCCAGCGGAAAAATGCCGTTTAAAAACAACTAAACCATGAAGAATTTTCTTTTTATCATACTGCTTTTTATCGGTTATCAATCAATGGCGCAACTCTCTATCTCACGCCTCACCGACAGTTCTTACGTTTTTACCACTTCCCGTTTATACATCGACAATGGCGACAGTACTGTTTTTCCTGCCAACGGATTGATCAAAGTGACTTCAGCAGGCGTTTTACTCATTGATACACCGTGGGATACAACCCAATTTCAACCCCTACTCGATTCCATTGAAAAACGCTTTCATTCGCCGGTAAAATGGGTCATTTCAACCCATTCGCACGCCGACAGAACCGCAGGTTTGGATTATTACAAAACAAAAGGAATAGCCACCTATACGTCGTTTTCGACCCGGAAAATCTGTGAAGAACGAGGCGAACCGCAACCCGAGTTTGTGTTTTACCACGATACGGTGTTTCAATTGGGCGCAACCAAGGTGCAAACCTTTTTTCCGGGCGCAGGACATACTCCCGACAACATCGTTATTTGGTTTCCGGAAGAACGCATTTTGTATGGAGGCTGTTTCATTAAATCAGTTGATGCCACCGATATCGGTAACAGAGCAGATGCTAACTTCGGTACCTGGGAAATGTCTGTGCGTTTGGTGGAACGAACCTTTAAACACCCGAAATGGATCATTCCCGGGCATCAATCCTGGGAAAGTAAGAAGTCACTCAAGCATACCAAAAAACTGATCCGGAAAAGCTAACTAATCTGATCTGTGGCAAGAAAATGTATTCAGTGGCTACATATAAGCACTATCCTTCTAGCTTATACCGCGATTCGGCAATGGTATTCCCGGATTGATCTTTTGTATAAACCAAACGAAAGCCTTTGCCTTCGCTACGTTCAAACTGCAGGTCGCGAACGGTTAAGTCAGCCGCACTTTTGATACCACAAGTAATGGCTTCCGTTTCAAAAGCAAAACTCAATTGCAACGGAACGATCGTGTTGTTTAGAAAACGCAAGTCTTTGTAACCATAAACAACCGTAGCATCGGCTCCCAAAGGCGTAAATCGGTCTTCTTCTTTGTAAATATCTACGGTATGGTTGTAGCGCTCTAGTATTGTCAATCCTGCCAGTAAAGCCGTATGGTAAACAATCCCCGACAATTGGCACAAACCACCACCCACAGCTTCCTGAAGCGTTCCGTTGACAATATTACGTCCGTTCTTGTAACCGCGTTTTGCCGTTGGATCACCAATGATTTTCCAAAAAGAGAGCATTTCACCGGGCATTACAATGACTTGTTCCAATTCGCTTGCAGCGCGCTGCAAGTTATGTACTTTATTTTCGAATAAGGAAGTACGCTTAATTACCTGACTAACAGTTAATCGAATCGGTTCATTTAAGGTTCCGCGCGAAACGGCATGCGGTGTTGAACGCCTGTTTTTCCAATCGCGATAAGCGCGTTGAAACAGACGAAACCGCCGTTTGAAAGATGCCGGAATCAACTTTCTCATCCTACTTTTTGAAGTACCACAATGACGTACGACGCATATCCTTTCAGAAACGAGCGACACAACAAGTTATCGAAAAAGCGCATGAACGAACGCATACGCACAGGAAAGCGGTGAATCGGGAAAAACAAAATGCCGCGTTTGGCAACTAGTTTCCACTTTCCATTACCTAAACTTAGTAAGTCGGCTGTGTTTTGCGCATTCGAACCGTGCCAATGCGTTGCATTCACTTTTCGCTGACCGAACGAACGGCGTTTTGCGGAAGGAAAATCCACGATAAACAATCCGTCTTTGACCAACAAGCGATGTGCTTCCTTCAAAAAACGAGTGGTTGTTTCAGCATCGAGGTGCATCAACACGTGCATGGAAAAGGCTTTTTCAAACGATTCGTCCGGTAAGTGCGTGTCGGTGATGTCGGCGATATGAAACTGTTTATCAGGAAATTTCTGTTTGGCTTCTTCGGTCATTCCTTCGCTGAAGTCAACACCATCTGTAGCGCGAGTCATGAAACGTCCGGTTCCGCAACCCATATCCAATACCGCTTTTGCGGGATTCTCAGGAAGCCAGCGATCTAAAAAAGCGCATTCTTGTTTGTGGATGTATTGCCCATAACTCGATCTGCCGAAACGATCATTGTCGTATTCTTTTCCTATTCGATCGTAATAAGCTTTTACAGTTTCGGCCATGCGGGATGATTTTTGCGATTTAAAGATAGGGAAATTAGTGATTTAGTGGTTAGCTCAGAGTGGTTAGTCGTTAGTTCTTAGTGGTTAGTTCTTAGTGGTTAGTTCTTAGTGGTTAGTTCTTAGTGGTTAGTTGGGAAGAATCAGGTTTGTTAGAATAATCCGTATTTTTCGGGAAGATAATTTTTGTAATAGTAATCAGCAGAACAACTCAAATGTCCACAAACTCCCCCATCAAATGCGCTTCTGCCGAATACACCGCGAAACCGTTTCACCTCATTCAGGCCAATGAAACCGACAGACGCTATGTGATCTCGTTTCAGGATGTTGAAAAGATCAGAACTTTTATGTTCGCGTTTATTGATCGGGCATCCGAGACGGTTGCAGTGAAATTACGCGACAACGACGATGCGGATCAACCGACGGATTATGACGGCGACGTGGCGCCACAACACTTGAAAAACGTGATCAACGCATTCGAAGAAACGGTTTTTTACGATGGTTACACCGATTTGATGATTCGACTTCCAGAATCGGGTGATTATGTGGTTTTTGATCAACACGGGTTGGTTTTTGTGTACACACACGATGATTATTCGGAGGTATTGCAACAGCTGGAGAATCCGTTTAATCCCAACGAACAATTGATTTACGAAGTGAGTCACTGGCACATACGTCCGGCCAAAGCACGGGAGAATCTCCACCTACTGGTAGCTGAATTGGACTTGCAATCGTAAGCACTTTTCCAAATAATTCCCCTATGCTTTAAGGCATTGAAGAAATTTTTTGAATCCTTAATGATGCTTACACACTTCGTGGAATAGTGCCAATTATTTCTGCTAAAAAACATCATGGAGACATGAAAACCCGTAAATGACATCTGACGCAAGCCCAACAACCACCTGAAAAAGCATCATGGAGACATGAAGATACGTGATGGAGACATGAAAACTCATAAATGACACCGGACGTAAGCCCAACAACCACCTGAAAAAGCATCATGGAGACATGAAGAGACGTGATGGAGACATGAAAACCCATAAATGACACCCGACGCAAGCCCAACAACCACCTGAAAAAGCATCATGGAGACATGAAGATACGTGATGGAGACATAAAAACCCATAAATGACACTTGACACAAGCCCAACAACCACCTGAAAAAGCATCATGGAGACATGAAGATACGTGATGGAGACATGAAAACTCATAAATAACACTTCACACAAGTCTCATAAGCACTTGAAAAAGAGTGATATAGAGGTGAAGATGCGTGGCAGAGATCTGAAGAAATGCAAATGACAACTCTAAATAAGGTCTCCTAAGCAAACGCGTCATGTAAGCATTGACATCTGCCTAAAAAACTCAGAGATGTATTTCAAGGCTCTTTTTCGTACATTCGTTTCATGGCAAGAACGGCAGAACTCGATTTATTTCTGGCTCATTACAACGAGCAAATCGTGCACAACGCGGTGGTTCTGCGTGAAGTAATTCTTGCTACGCTTCCCGAAATCACAGAACAAGTAGATCTTTCCGCCAAAATGATTGCATATTGCTACGGACAAAAATATGCCGAACTGATTTGCGTGATCATTCCTTCCAAAAAAGGCTTAAAGCTGGGGTTCAATAGAGGCTCCTCACTCCCCGACCCCACGGGGATTTTAAAAGGAACCGGAAAGATTTCCAGGTATATTGAAATCAAGAAATTACGAAACCAAAACAATTAGTTAAGCAGAAACCCATTGATTTAAAAATTCACCCATGATCACCTACGAATCCTCTTCCTCTCCTTTTTTCGAAGCCAATAAAGCGCATATTGAAACCATTGAACAACAACTAGTTGGATTGACGGTCGATTTTACTGGCTATTGCAATGGCTATGGTTATGATGTGGAAGCGACTTTTGTGAAAAATCAACAGACCTACCATCTGAGATTCATAAAAGGACAAACAACACAAAATGGAATTTATATCCCCCGAAATTCGCATGATCACATTGAAACTGAAATAAGAATCAATGGATTAATAGACGCCATTCCGTTTTCGTTGGGGCGTTCTTCGTTGGTTCGATTGTTCACAGCAAAAACCTTACCCGCTCCCTACTTTCTGCGAATGAAACCAATTGAAGATAACCGATTCACCGATCGATTGGTGAAGATGGTTCAGAATTACGATCCGATTTCATTGAAACAAACCAACACGCAGTTGACGGGTAAAATACGTACTTCGTTAACAAATGTATTGGGAATGATTGAGGATTTGGAGTCTATTTGTAACTGAATTACTTCAATCCTTCTTTCAAAAAAGCTTCAAATTCGCCGGTTGTCAAGACATAAGCGCTATGCACAATGACCTTTCCTGTTTCATCCACTACATAAAAATGGGGCGCTCCGGTTGAGCTGAACGTTTCCAATTGTAAACGCGAATGCACTTCTCCAATAGTAAGATCTGAACCTTGCATCTTTGCTCTATCATCGGTATATGCTGAAAAACACAGATAGTTTTCTTTCATAACCGTTTGAATGTACTCATCACTTAAGACGCGATCTTCTATTTTTCGTGCATTGACACAAGCCCAACAAGTGAAATAAATCAATACTCTTTTTTGTTGCGCTTTTCCGGCCTCCAAAGCAGATGCAAGATCGTTTAATTGATAAAAAACACCGCTTTTTTGAGCAGTCTCAAGTACTAATTCAGTTTTCTGATTGGTTACTTCGGAGATCTTTTTCGGATTTTTTGCTTCTTCAGATGCTTTTAACTCTTGAATAGCTTTATTGCGCGCTTGCTTGTACTCTTCTGATAATTTATAAAGCGTAACACCGTATAAAATCTGACCGTACGTTTCATCTTCACCAATATCACAGTAATCGAGTGAAATACTAAGGATATTGGGCCATTCGAAAATCTTTTTGTCAATTTCGTCCCAATCGCCGCACGTTTCAAAAATCTTCATATCCCAACGGGTCGAATCATCTAGTTCCGATGTAACCGATCCTTTTCGAACGTAGGATGTTCGATTGTTTTTCACTTTTTCACAATCAATTTCCTGAGCAGATACATTCAACGAAATAACGCTCGTTAACAGGAAACATGAAACGATTCCTTTTAATTGTGTGATTGCAGAAAACCGGATATTGTTAGTAGATTTCATTGTCAAAGGTCAATTAATCAGGTTGAAGATAAACGATTTTCTTTATGTTGAAAGTGTGGACTTTAGAAATCAACGTTTATAACTGTAATCATAACCAATATCTATGTTTACTAAAATCAAAAAATCGTATCCGATAACCTTCTGCATAACAGTAATTCAGTTGCGGAAAGCGCCAATTCTTGGTAGCGAAGTAAGAAAAATGGCTGTTTCGTTGTGTTTTGTCAAAAGCGCTAAAACGCACAGCGATTGCCAAATCTGCTGTGTGTTGCGTTTCAGATCCTGATCTGCCACTTTTGACCTTAAAACACAATCCGCCGAAAGGCGGATCACGAGCGGCTTAGAATGGCGCGAAGGATGTTTTGCTTACTTTTTCAGCCTCGGCAAAAAGTAAGAGAAAATTTTGGTACAATTGAGAGCAATCAATAATAACGCATTAATACCTCCCCCACCAACGTCTGAGGAACCATTCGGTGGAAAGCACCAAAATCAGGATCACAAACAACCATTTCCAGTCGATTAGAGCTGTGTAGCCCGAATCGGCATACTGAATGGTGGTAATATCGCCGCGTTTCTCAATTTCATCCAATAATTGATTCGCATTTTTGAGTGGTCTGAATGTTCCGCCCGATTGCGTTGACAATTGATTCAATACACTAAAATCGGCGCGTGTTTCGGCTTGTTCAATCGAAATGTCTTCGACCACAAAATCACCCGATTTGGTGTATTTCTTTCCTTTATTATCCGCGGTTACAATCCATTTATAGGTTCCCGCTTTCAACTGACCTGCATTTGCTTTGTAGAAATTAGACAAAGGCGAAAATTCGATGCTTGATTTTTTCTTATCGGGGCCAATCAAGGTCAATACAATTTCCGGAGTAGTGATCAACTCCATGGCTTCGTTGTAAAACTCGGCTTTTACTTCTACATCTTCCGTAACGTTGAAACGCTTCGGCAAGGTCACGCGCAACGGCTCTCTGTTTTGGCGAACCACCAGGTATTGAACTGTTTTCTGCACAAACTCACGGAAACCGTCAATGGATTTACGCTGACTGAATTCTTTCATTTTCCAACGCCAGATTCCTTCGCCGAGCAACACGCCTATTTTCACCTGATCGCGTTGCGTTACAAACAACAACGGATCGCGTTTCACCACACTTCCGATACGTTGAGTAAGCATCACTTCGGCATTAGCCGGCAGGTTGTGACTTCCAAATTTCACGCGCAGCGGCGGATAATACTGCAACGCATCCGTGAAAAGACTGGTAAACGAAAATGC
>JBILJP010000005.1:0-38601 GCA_044377135.1 Fluviicola sp. | reverse complement strand
TTGTTGAATTGAACAATGTCTTCCAATAAAGCATGCGTTCCTACCAAAATATGTATTTCGCCATTGAGTAATTCTTCGTGAAGAACCCGGCGTGCCGCTTTTTTGGTGGAACCAGTGAGTAATGCCACTTTGATATCGGTTTTGGCTAACAATTCCTGAATTCCGATAAAATGCTGATTGGCTAAAATTTCGGTTGGTGCCATGATTGCTCCCTGAAAACCATTTCCGATTCCCATTAGCATTGTTAACAATGCCACCACAGTTTTTCCACTTCCTACATCGCCCTGAAGCAAACGGTTCATTTGAATACCCGACCCCATGTCTTTCCGGATTTCCTTCAACACGCGTTTCTGCGCATTGGTAAGCGGAAAAGGCATGTGATTTTCATAGAAATGATGAAACGACTCGCCAACCTCTGTCAACACATTTCCGCGCGTACGTTGCATGGTAATGGTTTTCCGTAAAAGCAATTCTATTTGCAAATGCAACAGTTCTTCCAACTTAAATCGCGTACGTGCCAATTGCGCCAGTGGAATGTCGTTCGGATTATGGATGGAAACAATGGCTCGATCAAACGAAGGCAAACGCAACTCTTCACGCAACACAGGTGGCAGTGCATCCGGAAGCGATTGACTTCCGAGTTGTTGCAACAAGGCATTGATTAGTTTGTGAAGTCCACGCGAATGCAAACCTGCTGCAGTTAATTTTTCGGTGGACGAATAAACAGGTTGCCATCCGCTGTTTTGATCTACTTTCGACCATTCGGTGATCTCCGGATGCGGTATGTTCCATCCTTTACCGTATTGTTTCGGTTTACCAAACACTTGTAGTAAAACACCTGGTTTTAATGACGGCAGAATCCATTTGAAGCCTTGAAACCACATGAGTTCAATGATTCCACTTTCGTCTTGAAAACGTGCTGTGAGCCGTTTATTGCGTCCTGTCCCCGTTTCCTGAACACCTACGATGGTTCCTTTCAGTTGCATAAAGCCATCGGTTAAATGCACGTCTTTGATAAGTTGGTAAGAAGACCGATCTACGTAACGAAAGGGGAAATGATACAAGAGGTCTGCAAACGTAGAAATTCCCAATTCGGCACGCAATAACTGCGCCCGTTGCGGACCTACTCCTTTTAGAAATTCAATGGGTGTTTGCAGCAACTCATTCATGCGAGGTTAAAGATAAATAAGAATGTATAAATAGTCGCTCAAAGCTTATTTAGAGAAAAAATAAACGTCACCCCGAAAGTTAAACGGATGTGAAAATAAGTTAAAAAACATATTTTGTTTAATCTTTTATGGTTTTCGTTAAACAAAATAATTCTACCGCTGTTATAGAATAGTAATTCAAAATAACTATTATGAAAAAAGTTGGTTTAACAAGTTTATTAATTATTGGATCGATGAGTGCTATAGCCCAAGCTCGTTTACAAGTCATCCACAATTCTGCAGATGTAGCGGCAGCTACAGTTGATGTTAGGGTAAATGGAGGTTTTCCTGATCCATCCTATGACAATTTAGGTTTTCGCGAAGCAACTCCTTTTATTGATGTTGCAGCGGGTACTTACACTGTTACTTTAAACGCACCAAATAGCATGGATGCCAACTCTCCCGTTTTATCGAGATCACTAACCTTAGTTGATGGCGAAACCTACATCGTTATGGCTGCTGGCATTGTGAGTCCAAGCGGCTATTCGCCTTCTTCGGTTGCAGCTCCACTTGATTTGTTTGTAAAAACTGGTGGTTTAGAAGTAGCAGGAAATCCAGGAGACAATGATCTATTGATCTTCCATGGAGCATCTGATGCTCCAGAAGTTCGTATCTCTAATGTAACAGACCCACTGGCAGTTTCTGATTTACTTACCGGAGCTTCATTTACAGATTTCTCTAATTACATTACTGTTCCAAATGCAAACTATAATATCCAAGTTCGCACGATGGATCAAACAACCGTGGCTGAATACAGCGCTCCATTGCAAACATTAGGTGCTGCAGGTGCAGCTATTACAGTAATGGCTTCCGGATTTTTAAATCCAAGTGTAAACTCTAATGGAGATGCCTTTGGCTTGTATGCTGTATTGGCGGATGGAACTGTAATTGCACTACCTGCTGTTTCTCCTGTTACAACTGCGCGCTTACAAGTAGTTCACAATTGCGCAGCAACGGGTGCGGAAACAGTAGATGTTTGGGTGAATGGCTCTATTAAATTAATCGATGATCTTGCATTCAGAACAGCATCAACTTTTATTGATGTACCTGCTGCAACCAACTTATCAATTGACATTTGTCCACCAAACAGCACCAACGTTTCTGGTTCGTTGTACAACCAAGTAATTAACTTAACCGGGGGTGACAAATATGTTGCTGTTGCAAGTGGAACAATAGGTGCAGGAACTTACACTCCAGCTACACCGTTTTCAATCACCGCTTTTGGAGGTGCGCGCGAATCAGCTGCAATTGCCGGTAAAGTTGATGTGAAAGTATTTCATGGAGCAACAGATGCACCTGCTGTAGACGTAAGAGAAGTGGCTATTCCAGCAGGAGTAATTGTTCCAAACATTGCATACGGTCAAAACCAAGGATACTTGAGTCTTGATCCGTTGGCTTATATCTTGAACATTGAAGCCGGAGGTAATGTAGTTCAATCTTATGACGCAAATCTTACATCACTTGCCAATGCTGCAATTACTGTTTTTGCGAGTGGTTTCTTAAATCCTGCAGTTAACAACAATGGCGAAGCATTCGGATTATGGGTATCCACACCAGCCGGTGGTGCATTGTTAGAACTTCCCGTTTCAGCGCTTGCAAATATCGATGCAAACACATTGACCAATCAGGTAGTTTATCCGAATCCGGTAAATGACGTATTGTTTTTCAAAGGAAGTGGATCAAACTTCGAGGTGCGTGACTTACAAGGTCGATTAATGGTTGCAGGAGCATTGAATGGCACTCAATCAGCAATTGACGTAGCTTCTTTGTCAAACGGTAATTACCTATTAGTAGTTGATGGTGTAACGACTATTAAATTTCAAAAATAGAACACTCATACTCTTCTCCGAGACCGCCCTTGAAAAGGGGCGGTTTTTTTTATGTTCAATGAATTCTAATAAAAGCTATACTACAAGGAAGCTTCATAATAAAAACCGATCGTTGCAACCATTCCGGCAACAGAACAAAACCAGCACTTTCGACTAGAATCTAAAAAATGACGAATGTAGATTTAAAGCGTCTAACGGGTCAATCGGAAAGGGTATAAAAGATAAATGGAGCAAGGACGGGCGTCCTTACTCCATTCATTAATCAACCTAACCTAACCACCTAAATCAGAGCTAAGATACAATTATTTCTAATTAACTTCCAAACTTTCAATTGATTTTTTTTTGATTTTTTTTGTTTCACGCCCTCAATTTCGGTGTATAAAATTAGTTCAATACTATGCGTGCATACAGCTAAATCGTTTCATTACTGGGGTATATGTAAAACGATTTCTTTCGTTTTGGTGAATAAAAAAAGTCTGCCGTGAAGCAGACTTTTTTTCGAATGAAGTTTTGACTTCGATTATTTCTTGTATTCTTTCAATCCTTTTTCAAGCCAAGCTTGGAAAACCTTTGGACTGCCATGATTTGCATAATCTGCAGAGCCAACTGGAATATCAACTCCTTCTGGGGTTTGTAAAACATAATAAGGTTGCGACGAGGTTTTGTATTCCGCTATTTGTTTGGCAGTCCATTTATTTCCAATGGTTTCAATTGAAAAATCACGTCCACCCAATTTAACTGTTTTCTGTTCGTTTTTCGGAAGTTCGGTTCTTTCATCCACGTATAATGAAACAATTACAAAGTCATCTTTCAAATGCTCAATTACTCCAGGTTCTCCCCAAACGGATTGCTCCATTTTACGACAGTTTACACACCCCCAACCCGTAAAGTCAACAAAAATCGGTTTGTTCACTTTTTTAGCATAGGCTACCGCTTTATCATAATCTGTAAATGCTGGTAAGCCTTGAGCGCCTTCGTGCATTCCTTCTTCCAGATGGACTGTATTACCCGAGTTGGATCCTCCGCCTCCACCAAATCCTTTTGGTGATTCCGCATAGAAATCAGGAGGGAGAAAAGCATTGACTAATTTTAATGGCGCTCCCCAAAGACCAGGTATCAAATACATTGTGAACGCAAGTGTTAAGGTCGCAATCATTGTTCTACCTACAGATAACTTCTCAACGGCGCTGTCATGTGGCAATCGAATTTTCCCAAACATATACAAAGCCAACGTTCCAAATACGGCGATCCAAATTGAAATGAATATTTCACGTTCAAGAATATGCCACTGCATAGTCGTATCAGCGGTAGACAAGAATTTAAAGGCAAAGGCAATTTCTAGAAATCCTAAAAACACTTTGACTACGTTTAACCAACCACCTGAACTCGGCATTGAGTTTAACCAAGATGGGAAAATAGCAAAAAGCATAAATGGTAATGCCAGAGCCAAACCAAATGCAAACATACCCATCATAAGGGCAGCGTCGCCACCAGAAGAGGAAATCCCAACAAGCAAACTACCTAGAATAGGACCAGTACAAGAGAAAGAAGCTAATGATAAAACGAGAGCCATGAAGAAAATCCCTATGAATCCACCTTTATCAGCCTTCGAATCTGCTGAATTTACCCATTTGGCAGGAAGTTGAATTTCGAATGCACCTAAAAAAGACAATCCAAAAACGAAAAGCATTGCGAAGAAAAACAAATTGAACCAAACGTTGGTAGACATTTCATTGAGAAGACTTGAAGCCCCAGTGACAACAACAATACCTCCTAGAAGTACATGAATTACCACTATTGAGCCTCCATAGATAAATGCATTTCGAACTCCCTGAGCTCTCGTCTTACTGCGCTTCGTAAAGAAACTTACAGTCATAGGAATCATTGGAAACACACACGGCATAATTAAAGCGGCAAAGCCCCCAAAAAACGCAATAATGAAAATAAACCAAAGTGGTTTTTTACTTATATCATCCTGCTCGTTTGCAGTCTGATTACCATTTTTATTTTTCGGCTCAACTACATCCGTTTGATTATTATCAGAAACTGGAGCAGTATTAACTATTTCATTGGAATCAGCACTAGAGTTTTCATTAACTTCAGCACCTTTGCATCCTTTTACCTTGATTGAAAATGTTCCCTCATATGGAGGAAGACAACCAACGTCATTACATGAGTTAAAAAAATAGGTTCCTTTCAAAACAAAGTCCTTACTTGATAGCACCATTATTTTTTGCTTGAAAACGACTTTCCCCTCATGATAACTCAAATCTTCATCTGCATCATCATCATGTCTCTGGATTGGTTTTGGTTCAGAAACAGCTCCTAAAATCTTAAAATCAGATGATTTAGTCAATTGGAATTTCGTTGCTATACCAAAGCTCCCTTTTGGCAATACAATTGAATTAATATGCCAATGATTCTCAATCGAAACCTTTGCAATAATCGTTGCATCACAACCATTTTGTTCAACTGTAAAAGACCATTTAGCTTTTTCATCCGAAAATGCAACCTGAGCATTCGTTAGATTCAACTGACTTGTAAAAATCAGAAACAACAAGAGATTAAAAAGAGATTTCATAAAACGTTAAAAAATTAAGGAATTGTAACTGTAAACGATTCGTCGACAGGTGGTAGGCACATGATTTCATTGCAGACCATATACGTGATATAGCCTGTGATGGTTCCTTTGCTTCCTGTGGCGATTTTGCGGGTGAATACGGCTTGGTTCTTGAAAAAATCGAGCGATGCTTCAAAGTTTTCATCGTATGCGTGAATGGCCTCGGGTTCCTGAACGGCTCCCGACCATTTTACAGCTTCATTTTCATTGAATACAAAAGCAGTCGGTACCGGACCGATATCATTTTGAATGAACTGGCTATACAAATGCCAGCCATCTGCAATGGTTGCACGAAATTCAATTTGATTCTCAGGGGCATTGTATGAAACCACCCAAGAAACTTTCTCTTGTGAAAAAACCCACGTAGAAAGTGATGTGACTAAAACCAGTAAGATGTATTTCATTGTCCTTAAACGATTATCTATCCAAAGCTACGAAACGAATCGCGTTTCAGATTGGAACAATGAAATAAATTCTTGAAATGCTAAAATTTCAACTCAACGATTCGATCGATAGGGATCCACATGCCTCCTTTCAAGCAAATAAACTTGGTTCCGGTAGCCCAAATGGTTGTATTAATGCGTTTTAAACCCTCGTCATCCTGAAAGACGATTCCTACTTTGGTATGGTAACCATTCCCTAAACGAGTTGCCTCATCCAACCGGCGGCGCAGTTCAGGATCTTGTTTAATAGTGACAGGTCGACTGAAAGAAAGATCTTTTACAAGTTCTTTCTCAATTACTTCTGGTTCCATAACAATTGAGATTTAGTTTTCTATTCGGAATTTAGAAAAAAAAATGATCGCTCAAAACTTTTTCGCCTAAAAAAAACGACTTGTTTGCACAGAATCTCCCGAACTCCCTTTAAACAAAGGGAACCATACTCACTTGTAAAATAGTTTTGGATTGCGCATTTGCCAATGCCAGACGCCCTACCTTTACTCCAGGAAGCCATAAAACCGACTTTCCATCTGTTAAAACAGGAAATGATGTACGCTTATTTAAAGGGATTCCGAAGTCTTTTAAAACCGCTTTCACCAATTGACTCCCCTTCATACCAACTGAATCGATTCGATCATCGGATTGTGGGATTCTCAAATACAATTCACCTGATAATTGATCTGCATCCAGGTAAATGGTCCACTTATCAAAGGTCAGCGGTAAGATTTCAATTTTTTCAATCTTGAAATCCCAAGGAAAATCCACCATACTTTGCTTCATTCCAATCGTGCGTTGATCTTGCTTGAACACTTCTTGAACTCCGACCAAAAAACAGGCACCGGTTCGTCCGTTTGCCAATTCTGTAAATCTATTTTTGGTCCATACCGAGAAAGCAATAGCATGAAGAAACGCCACTTGTTCTTCTTCGCTCAAACTCAACCATTCGGTACAACTGAGCTCGCCTTTCTCTTTCCAGCAGACACTCATTTCCCGAATCTGTTCGTTTACTTCGACCTGATGTTCGCGCAACAAACGCATAAAGAACAACACATTCTGATTCAACTCGGGTTGGTTTTGCGCTAAAGCCGGAAATAGTTCATTGCGGAAGAGATTGCGCAGATAATTGGATGTTGCATTGCTCTTGTCTTCGCGCCATTGCACCTTATTTTCAATCGCGTAAGCTATCAAATCCGCTTTTTCAATCTCCAGAAAAGGACGAATTAATTGACCGCGCTCGGGGTGCATTCCGCCCAAGCCAAACGTTCCGCTTCCGCGATAAAGCTGTAAAAAAAAAGTTTCGACCTGATCATTGGCATGGTGTGCCAATACCACAACGTGATTCGGCGATTGAGCTATCCATTGCTGAAAATGCTTCCTTCGAAACGCACGTGCTGCGGCTTGCAAGTTGATACCGGATTGTTTGGTTAATTCAATCGGACAATGGAAAATCTGAAGTTTCAACTCATTCGCGCGGGCTACATATATGACCAGTTCTTCATCGGCAACGCTATCGGCACCGCGCAAACCATAATTGACATGCAAGACATCCGGCTTTAAACCGATTTCCAATAAACCTTGCAACAAAACCATACTGTCAACGCCGCCACTGCAGGCAACGAGGATGTGCTTTTCCGTCCAATCAACTTTTCGCAATGCTTCGATTACCACTGACATGATCCGGTAGCATCTAAGATTTTACCCACTTTAGCGCGACATTCTTCGTATTCTTCTTCCGGATCGGAAAAGATGGTAATGGCACCACCAACACCGCATGAAATGGAATTATTCGCGCGATCAACAACCAGGGTTCGGATCATTACATTGAAATCGAAATCGCCGTTGGGAGCAATGTATCCCGCTGCTCCGGAGTAAATTCCCCGGGTAAAACGCTCGGTGATTTCGGCTAGTTCCATGGCAGCTACTTTGGGCGCACCGGTCATCGACCCCATGGGAAATGTTGCTTTCAGAATGTCGGAAAACGTTACTTCCGGACGCAACTCACAGGAAACAGTAGAAATGAGCTGATGTACCGTAGGAAAAGAATAAACGCCAAATAATTCATCTACCTGAACAGAATTTTTGGTGGCAATACGCGACAAATCATTTCTTACCAGATCAACGATCATCACATTTTCGGTGCGGTCTTTATGACTGTTGGTCAATTGTTCCTTCAAACGAAGGTCCTCCTCGGAATTCTTCCCGCGAGGCGCAGTTCCTTTGATGGGTTGAGAAATCAATTTGTTTCCGGTACGCGCCATAAAACGTTCGGGGCTTGCTCCGGCAATCATCCATCGTTCCGATTCAACCAATAACGAATAGGGAGCTTTTGTTACTTTATTCAATGCATGATATACCGGAAGAATGGAACGGATCTGTACATCTTCTGCGTAAAACTCTTGACAATAGTTGATTTCGTATAAATTGCCTTGCTGAATCTGATCTTTCAGAAAATTGATTTGATGGAGGTAATCGTGTTTTGTTTGTCGGGGTCGCCATGCGATCGGCTCGAAAGCTACCTGATTTTCATTCAAACAATCGGCGGCAAATGCTTCGTTTAATGAATCAATCAATCCTTCGGAATGGCGCACTACTCCATCTTCAACCACATAAGTCGATTCGGGAACCCAGATTGAAATGAGTGGAAACCCGTTATTTTCTTTTCTGCTTTTCGGATAAATTGCATCGCGTAATTCGTAAGATAGCAATACAAAACACGTACGATCATTGTGCGTTTTCAAAAACGTTTCCAATGCTTTCCAATCGACCACATTGTGGCATTCAAAGCGCGCTGATTCACCAACGCCAATGCGCCAGTTACCATCGTTTCCGTTTAATGCAATTCGGGTTCTCATGCGGGTTCAAAGGTAGTTAATTGTAGGTTTCTACCCTTCCTATTTTGCCGGGAACGTGAAACTATGAAATTATTGTGTCGACAATATTTTGACTAATCTGCTGTAATAACACTAACTCATTTTAAATTATAACTGCAATGAAATACCTTTTTTTCATCTTTTCAATTTCCCTTTTAATCGTCTCTTGTAAAAAAGAGAAGGTAGAAAACTCCACCCAACCATCTCCATCAAACGGCTACTCGATTCCATCAACAACAGGGTCTTATTGGATTTATAGTTTGTCTCAAATTGATTCGCTGGGAAATGTTACTGCTATGTCAACCATTGACACTGTAACCATTACAGGAACCGAGATCATCAACGGACATACCTATATTGTTTATGAAGGAACGTACTTAGGGCAAGACAAAACCTGGTATGAACGCGATTCGAGTGGTTTTATCGTTAACTCAGAAGGACTTCTCCTCTATTCTACCAATGCCAACGTATCACTTTACAACTCGGACGATCCGGCATTATTGATTCAAATGCAGCATCAAATGGGAAGTCCTATAAATTTAACACATCCGTTGTTAGGTTCTATCACTGCTTTAGATCGACAAATGGTTGTAACCAAAACAGATGGTAGTGCCGTAAATCCATGCAATGAACTGAGTTATACCTTTCATTCCTATTATACTTCCGGAGTTGGCTTAATTGAATCAAGCATTGCGTTTTATTCCGGATTTTTTTCAGAATGTAAAACAGTGAAGCGGCAATTAACTTCCTATTATATTGCTCCCTAAAAGCAGATGCTCTTGCATAGAGAAAGATCCCGGAATTGTTTCGGGATTTTTTATTTTCTCCGTTTATTCGCGTGCACCCAAAGCTGAATGATGTTACCTTTAACCTAAAAAAACAGCATGCTGTACCGTTTCCTGAAACTGATTGTAGGTTTATCCATCCGGATTTATTACCGTGAAATTCGGGTGATCAATCAGGAACAATTGGATCAGGAAGGTCCGGTTATTTTGATTGCTAACCACCCGAACACCTTGATGGACGCCTGGATTTTGGGACACATCAACCGAAGACGTGTTCATTACATGGCGAAAGCCACTTTTTTCAGTTCACCGTTCAAACGAAAATTATTGGGCGCTTTGGGTATGATTCCGATCAACCGAAAAAGCGACGGTGTGGTGAAGGGTGTAAAAAACAGTGATTCGTTTGAAGCTTGTTATCAATTGCTCGAAGACGGACACGTATTGGTTGTTTTCCCCGAGGGCACCAGTTTTCTGGAACGTAAATTACGCGAGATCAAAACCGGAACTGCACGCATTGCCTTGGAAGTTGAAGCCAGAAACTTAGGTAAATTGGGGTTACAGGTCATTCCTGTTGGACTCAACTACATGAGCGCCGATCGTTTTCGCGGACGTGTGATGATTCATGTTGGTAAGCCGATTAATGTTGCTCCTTTTCTGGAAGAATACACCAAGAATCAAGGAATTGCAGCCAAGAAACTGACTGAAAAATTCAGAACCGAATTGTCGCTGGTGTTTGTGACGATGGAAGATGAAAATAAAGAGAAACTGGTAACGGAGCTCACCTATTTATTCGATTCACGCTATTCAAAAGAAGAAGAAAAAGGTGTTCAGCAGTCGATTGGTTTATTGAAAGACACACAACAACGTTTGGAAGAACTAAGCATTCTGGCTCCCTGGAAAATCACTGAAATTCAGAAACAGACTTCCTTATTGATTGAATCGCTTCAGTTTTTCGGAATTCGTCCGGATTTTCTAGACAGACCTTACCGAACAACCTTGTATTTGAGGCAAACCATTCAGTCGTGGTTGTTTTTAATTCTCACGATTCCTTTGTTTTTGGTAGGATTTGTACACAATGCCCTTCCCTACTACGGAATCGGAATCTTGGTGCCGCGCCTGACCAAGGAGGTGGAATACCATGCTCCGCTGGTTGTTTTGCTCGGCATGGTACTTTATCCCCTCACGTATCTTGGCTGGTGTTTGTTATTTCATTGGATTTTTGATTTCTCCTGGTTGATATTATTGCTCTACGGCGGGTTGTTGCCTTTTGCCGGATTATTCGCTCATTTTTTCCTTCGGTACATCCGTCATTTGGCTTCAAAGCAACAATTCAGCAGATTTGCCAAACGCAGACGGGCCGTATTTCAACAATTGAAACAGCAACGAGATGCGTTGAATGATTTGATTTTTAGGGATTAATTACGTTCCAACTTTTGTTATACCTGAAAATATTTATCATTCATACCGGCTAGCCGATATGTTATGTTCACCACGAATACGCGAATTTTTGCTCGGCTAACACACTCACTTTGATTCATTCGTATGATGATATTTCGGTCTGAAATTCAATTCGCCTTATAAAAAACGTCAGTTCGAGATAGAAAACGATTCTTATGCCCATACTTGCTTTCGTCTAACAATCAAAATATTAACTTACTGTTAAGCTCGTTTCGTTGCATACAAATTATTTAAAATCATAAAATCTGAACTTTTTTTCATTGATTTTGTTGATTGGAACGTTGCATTTGTTATTTTTGCGCCCACGTTCTTTGAACACTACGGTGGGATGGGTGAGAGGCTTAAACCAACAGTTTGCTAAACTGTCGTACGGGTAACTGTACCGCGAGTTCGAATCTCGCTCCCACCGCTTTTTTTCGATTGCTGTTGCATATGTGAAAAAGATAGCTATCTTTGCACCTCTCAAAAGGGAACGATGTTCACTTAGAGAAGCTCCGAAAGCGTTCGGCAGTCGAATTGAAATAGGGCATTTTGTTCGGGGCGTAGCGTAGTCCGGTCATCGCGCCTGGTTTGGGACCAGGAGGTCGCAGGTTCGAATCCTGCCGCCCCGACAACAGGGGGATGAGCAATCATCCCCCTTTTTTTGTTGTCATTTCTCGATACTTTGCTCCATTGCATTCCGCAAAACTCGAAATGACAACAGGACGAAACAAAGTTGGACTCTATAGAGCAACTGCCTTCTAAGCAGTATAATAAAATAGAAGAAGATATTTTGGCCCATTAGCTCTCCCGATAGCTATCGGGAGGATAGAGCAACTGCCCTCTAAGCAGTATAATCACTAGAAGAAGACATTTTGGCCCAATAGCTCTCCCGATAGCTATCGGGAGGATAGAGCAACTGCCCTCTAAGCAGTATAATCACTAGAAGAAGACATTTTGGCCCAATAGCTCTCCCGATAGCTATCGGGAGGATAGAGCAACTGCCCTCTAAGCAGTATAATCACTAGAAGAAGACATTTTGGCCCAATAGCTCAGCTGGATAGAGCAACTGCCTTCTAAGCAGTAGGTCTCAGGTTCGAATCCTGATTGGGTCACCAAATGGGAGAATTGGTCAATTTTGATCGGTTCTCCTTTTTTTGTACCTTCTAAAACCTTTACCATTTCTGGGATTAAGACAAATGCTGAGCTAACTCTTTTGGTTCGAACTACCCGATTTTGAGCATCGTAGCTAATTCCTTCCGGAAAGAAGGTATTCTGTAAACGCATCTTTTCATCGATAGTACCATTCTCCCATATTAGCAAGGGTTTGTGACACTTTTCTAAGGTACTTTTTACACACTTATCAAGGTTCGAACCCTCTAATGCGGTTTTGGCCAATTCTTGCTGTAACTTATCTCTTTCAACGGTATACTTACCAATGAATTTGGTGAATAATTCCCTGTCTATTTCTCCAATTGCGTGGCGCTCTTCCACTACTTCAATACGCTGATTCACTTCTGTCATTTTTGCTTTAAGTAGTCGTTGGTTCTCCAATTGATCTTCTAAAGCAACCATAAATAGTTCTTTTAACCATTCGCCGAGCAACTCGCGAGCATCGATATTAATATCAAAGACAGATATAAGTGTTTTAAACTGCTCATGAGCATCTTTTGCACTTTTATTCGTCCCACAGCCCTTCACACGACATTTGTAGTAATACAAGCCCTTTTTACGCACTAAATAACCTGTCATTGGTGTATCACACTTTCCACAACGCATGAATCGCTTGAGTGGCAGATTCTGATCGTCTTCGTTGTGTGAAACAGGATGGTGGCGGTTCTCTTCAACAATATTGTTCACTTTCAAGAAAAGTTCCTTCGAAATCATTGCTTCGTGATTTCCCTCAATAATTTCTCCCGGAAGAAGCCTACTAACAATTATTCCACAATAAAAGGGATTGGAAAACACGTGTCCGAGCGTTTTTTCATTGGTCTTTAAACCCAAATCATTGAGTTTACGAACGATGGTTGCATTTTCCATATTCTCATTTGCCTTCCATAGAAAAGCTTTTCGCAATAAGGCGCCTTCCGTATTAACGACAATAGTTTGATCCACCGCCCTGCCCTTGTTGAGATTGGTATAACCAATGGGCGGATTAAACGGGAAATAACCTTTTCGAATCACTTCACGCATTCCGGTGGTTGTTTTATCGCGTCGCATATCGTTGTCCATCTTACCGAAAATGAACAGCATGTTTTGCTGTAACTGACCTGCCGCTGTTGTTGGATCAAGATCCTGAGAAGCTGCCAAGGTCATAATTCCGTGTTCCATCATTAAATCCTGAACGATCTTTGCTCCGCTGATACCAGAACGGGAAAAGCGTTCATACGAATACACGATTATATACGCCACATTTCTGGACTTTTTAACGTACTGGATCATCTTATTGAACTCTTTTCGGTCGTCGGTCTTTGCCGATTCATAAGTTCCTCCGAAGTAAGCAACAACATTGTACCCTTTTCTGATTGCATAACGTTCGCATTCCGATTTCTGCGATTCAAGGCTTGTGTTATCCTCTTGCGATACATGGGAAACGCGTGTGTAAATGACGGCATTCTGGCCTTTTGCTTGCTTATCATTTCCTTTAGGAGCAAAGGAAATGAATCGTTCTAGAGTACTCATGGGTCTTGTTTATTACTTCTAATATAGGAATCCAACAGTAACAACGATACAGTTTCAACAAAAATTAACAAATCACGATGTTTATCGGCTGTTAGCTTTGCAAAGTTCGGTCGTTTACGAAGATTCTCTAGCGAATATCGTTCGCGAAGGCGAACCAATACCTGGTCGATGTTTTCTTTCTTTAGGGGTTTCATTTGATTGTGGTGTTGTAATTGTTCTTTTTACTAATCTGTAGCCATCAATGCCTTCAGTATCTCGTGTTGTTTGTAATATACACGACCTCCCAAACGGTAACTGATGAGAATTCCTTCCGCGGTCCATTTGTGCAATGTGGGTAAGGAAATACTCAAGTAATTTTTAGCTTCCTCCCGTGTCAGGAGTATGACATGTTTTGATTGCTTTTTCATTGTTTTGATTGTTTTGATTGTTTTGATTGTTTTGATTGTTTTGATTGTTTTGATTGTTTTGATTGTTGGATGAAGGTTTCTATTAATGTTCGGATGTCTGCTAAAGTTTGTGGATGTTCACCAATCATTAGGGCGGTTCCCAGGAAAAACTGAAAGCGTTCATCTCCTAGTCGTTTACGGATTTCTTCAAGCTTTTCAAGAAGGGCTTCAATAGGAATACCACCCAGTTCCATACCTGTGGGTTTGCCAGTTGTTTGCTGTTGCATTATACCTACTAACCCATTTAATATCCCGGTATTTGAAGTCTCTGATTCCAGTTGATGGATCCGTGATTTCAATTCACGTTTGTCTTCCTTGAGTTCCTTGCACTTCGCTTTCGTTTCTTTCAACTCACGTGTTAATTGCTGTATTGTCCAGGCTATTTCGTGTTTTTCAACCTCCTCTCTCACTCGCTGTTCAAATTGCGCATCAACACTCAATGGTTTGGGAATATTGAAAACGTGTTTATCATAGCGCTTGGAAGTACCTTTGTACAAACGAACTTCCACATGATCGGCCTCCTTAGTTAGGAATTCATTGAACAGATTAAATTGACTTGGATCATCGGTTCGTGGAATGATCTGCACATGATCAATCAGAATTTCATAATCAACGGAACAGCCAGCTGAATCTTTGTTTTCCAGAAAACGGTGTAATTGATCAATTGCTGATTCCGAATAGGTGATTTGCTTTTCCATGACTTGATTGATTTACAATAAATTCAAGTTCTGATTCGTATTGAACCACTCTTGCCAGTTGAATGAGGTCTTGACTATTTCAGGATGTTGATTAGCCGGTACTTCAGTTGCTGAATGTTCCTTCATCGCCCTACGAAACTCTTCAGTTGTAGCCATGCATTCTTCCTTTAGTCCGTTTACTACAGAATCGTTTTTCAATAATGAAAAACGCAACCAATCGTCTGTTAATTCTGAGAGGCGGTCCATTGCTGTTGAATTCGGACTACGGTAATCTTTCACTTTTGCAACACTATGCGCTAGTGTACTCATTCCGATACCACGCAATAATCCGCTGCTATCCGCGGTATAATGTCCACCAAAAGTCAGTGCTGCACCAACTAGTGGAGCGTATTTTCCAAATGTAGCACTCAACGCCGGGCCAACCATCACTGCAGCTAGTGCATCTACAGCAGTTTTCAAAAAAGCATTTTTGGGATTATGCTTTGTTTCTAATTCATTGTATCGTTGCAACACATTTCCTTTACCTTCCTTATTCCGTTGGGATGAATACTTCGTTTTCTTCCCTCTTTTTTCATTGTACAATTTCATGATCTCTTGTTTTTAAAACCATTTTTGGTTCTTTTTTCGAAATCTATGAAATGAAAAACATATTGATTTCACAAACACTCAAAAAGACTCAAATTCACTCGCAAATACTCACATTTACTCACTTTATTCCGGACTATTTTTTGAATAAATTGCACAACTAAACAACAAAGGCAAGTACCAAAAATGGACTTGCCTTTATTTAACCTGATTTAATTGCCCTTAACTGCCCTTAATTGCCTTTGTTGGGATTTAATTTCTCTATCTGGAAACTGAAACACAGCTTTTTTGATGTTTTTTGAGATATGAATAGATTTCATTTGCCAGTGCTTCCAATAAACGTGGCGATTCCTGAATGTCGATTGACATCACTTTTCTTGTAAGCTCCAGGTAACCTTCATGAATGTGTTCCCATTTAAGACCTGTTGCCTTGATTTTCATAAGCTTGATGATAGTAGTACCTATGTAAAGTGTATATCCATCTGCCGAAAGACCCAGTGAATTAAGTGAATAAACTAGTTTGAGATTAATAAGATCGTCTTTGATGAGAGAAATAATCAGTGTTTTGATCGAAAATGAGTTTTTCATACTTATATTTTTATCAACAGGTTAAATGTCATTTTAGTTATACAAATGTAATTATAAATTACATATATAAAAGTATAAACATCATTATAGAGTTGAATTTATATAAGTACCACATACATATTTGCAATTCTCACCATCAATTTTGCATACATTTCAGCAATGGAACGAATTAATCGAATAAAAGAAATACTAGTCATTCAGGGCAAAACTCAGATTTGGCTTGCTGAAAAATTAGGAAAAAGCACTACAGCTGTTGCTGCTATGTGTAATAACAAAACTCAACCGCATTTGAAGGACTTAAGAAAGATTGCTTTTATTCTGGATATTGATGTAAGAGAATTGTTAGTTCCGACGAAATAACTTCCCACATGCTTCATCAACAATTTAGCTCTATAATTCAGCTCATTCAGCAAGCACGTTCCAATGCAATTAAAGCTGTAAATACTGAATTGATTAACTTGTATTGGAATATTGGCGGAGCTATTTATCAGCAAATTACCAATTCAAATTGGGGTGAAAAAACCATTGATGAGTTAGCTGATTTTATTCAAACACATCATCCGGAACTGAAAGGTTTTAACCGTCGAGGACTTTATAGAATGAAACAATTCTATGAAACGTATAGAAATTTAACAATTGTGTCATCAGCAATGACACAATTACAAAGTGTTAATAATCAAGAAAATATAATTGTGCCATCGGAAATGACACAATTGGGATTGCATGATATACGAGAAACCATTATCGCAAAAATTACCTGGACTCATCACCTGACATTGATTTCAAGAACAAAATCAGATGAAGAACGGTTATTCTACCTTCAATTAACGATCAGAGAAAATTACAGTGTAAAGGAACTAGATCGCCAAATTAGTAGTGGTACGTTCGAACGAACCATGATAGGAAACACGAAACTATCTCCGGTTGTAAAAGAAATTCACGCAACTATTACCAATAGCTTTAAAGACAGTTATGTGTTTGAATTTCTTAATCTTTCAGAATCTCATAGCGAAAGTGAGTTACAAAAAGGATTGTTGCTACAAATGAAACAATTCATCCTGGAATTAGGCAAAGATTTTCTATTCATCGCTGAAGAATACAAGGTTCAGGTTGGTAACAGTGATTTCTACATTGACTTGTTATTCTACCATCGTGGATTACAATGTCTGGTCGCATTCGAATTGAAAGCTGATAAATTCAAACCCGAACACCTCGGACAATTGAATTTCTACCTCGAAGCATTGGATCGCGACATCAAAAAAGAAAATGAAAATCCGAGCATCGGTGTATTGCTCTGCAAAGATAAAGATAACGAAGTGGTAGAATACGCCCTGAGTCGCAGTCTATCACCTACGATGGTTTCAGAATATCAAACACAATTGCCTGATAAAAAGGTATTGCAACAGAAATTACATGAACTATTCGAGGAGAATGCTGAATAAGGCATCAAACCGTGTGCCCTACTTCTAATAACTCCGATAACATGAATCTCATCTCTTCCCTACTGAACCGCTTTCGAAGAAAACGATTTTCTCCGGTTGAACCCCATTTCACCAGTGAAGACCAACTGTTTCAGATGCAGTTTGATGAACGATGGGTGTATTCGCGAAGTGGAAATTCATTTTACTATTTCTTTAATGAATCAGACGATCTAAAAGGAGGAATCCAACTTTCCATGATCTGGAACCGGCCAATTGCTCATCAACTAACTTCAATGGAAGCACTTGAACAGATGGTAACCCAACGCGAAGGTATCCAACCGATTAAAACTACTGTTGGAGAATATCACGCATATTATATTGGTGCGAATTATGCAAGCAATAACATGGATCACCATATTTGGTATGTCTATATCCAGCAAGTACAAGTGCGTATTCTTTATTCCATTTTTGAAGAAGAACCCATTGAGATCAAAAAACAATGGTTTGAACGCGTAGCGCGAATCATCGACACATTAACCATAAATCAAGAGCAACTGCTCCAAACTAAATTCCGATCATAATACGGATAAAACAGTTGTAACACCGGATATAACGATTGATTGCCGGAAAAGGATAAATTGATCTCTTTTTTATGGAAAATTCAGTATTTATACGGTTGTTTTTCTAACGAATTATTACGTCATTACGCTACTTTATTGAAGCTAACGTATGAGTACCACAAACACTGATCAAGGATTTAAATTACTGGCTATACGGCCGTTGGAAGGGTGTGATTCTAAATACAGTAAAAATCTGGAGTTGGGAAGGACATACCAATTCTACAAAGATTACACGATTACACCCGAAATTGATCTTGATGGGACAAAACCAGTTTCGATTTCTCACAAACAGTCGGTACCTGAAAGCATGTATAACATTACAACTGTGAATGGAAATTCTATCAATGTCAACATTTCAGCAGTTGTGGGTAAGAATGGGAGCGGGAAGAGTACATTATTAGAATTACTTTATGCCACCACATATATTATTGGTGAAGAATTAAATCAATTTGATGAAGAGGGGTTAAAAGAGGCTAAATTGGAACTAGAGGCAGCCGAATCTATGCTTTCAAAGCATAAAGAAAATCCGCTTCAAACTATAGAGGAATGGTCTAAAGATGCTATTGAGACTATTCGAATGATTTTGAACGATACAAATATAGAATCAGATAAAAATAGATTTGATCAAATTCAGAATATGATTAATGAATCAATTCTTAAACCGGAAGATTATGAACAGAGTCGATTATCGTGGAAGAAGGTTGTAGACTCACTTGAACATACACTTGACAAGCTAAGGTTACAAATATATTTTCGTCTTAAAAGACGTTATTATATTCTCCAAATTAACTCATTGAATAATAAAAGATTATCACTCGGATTTATTGATGAAAGTGGGGAAATTCTACCGATAACAGAAACGAAGATTCTTAAGAATCTGTTTTACTCCATTGTCATTAACTATTCTATATATGGCTTAAACAACAAAATTGTTGGCGAATGGGTTAACCCTTTATTCCATAAAAATGATGGTTATCAGACTCCGATTGTAATTAACCCCATGAGAAATAACGGCAATTACAGAATCGGTCGAGAAGCATATTTGGCGAAACATCGTTTTGCATCTAATCTATTGACTAATACTAAAATTAAATCTAATGGAGTCAAATTCTCTGGACAAGAAGTCAAATATTTTTTATTCAAATTAAACCATGAAAAACCAATAAAGATACGATTCACAAGAAATGCTGAAGGTTATTTTGGTAAACAATGGGTTGATTCTTTAGGTTATCAGATACAAGAAAGTTTGTATAAACAATTTGAAATAGATGAATCACTATTATTAATGAATACTCTTCCGTTTCAGGAAAAAGTTGAAAATTATATCATAAATAAAGTAGAAAAAATATTATGGGTTTATAATCAGTATAGACTCAAGTATACCAGTGCGACAGCTGTAAAACGCGAATATATATTTGAAACTGTACTACTCAATAAAATCAATGAGTTTGTTGAAGAATTATATTATGATGACTCACACATTACATTTAAGCTTAAGCAAGCTATTAATTATTTGAAATACCCTTCTTTACTTTCAAATAACAAGGTCAAAAACAAAATAAATTTCAACGATCAAGAAATTACATTGGAGAATTGGGATAGCAACAATTTTGTCATCAGTGTAAATGAACTAGCAAAGAAAACACGCGCTAATCAGAGTATAGAAAACGGCTTGATAAGAACTAAGAATAGATTGAATGATCGAAAAGTTAAGAACTTTGAACTTTCAGTAATCAATTTTATTCCTCCTTCAATCTTTGATCTTGAAATACTTTTCGCGAGTAAAGATTCAAAGTTATATAGTTTTCAACGTCTAAGTTCCGGAGAATTACAACTTATTCATTCGGTTCAAACTATCATATATCATATAACCAATTTAAACTCCGTTTTCAAACAAAATACAGCTAATTCAAATACCCTTGAAAGGGTCAGTTATAGTGCTATGAATGTTATCCTAGATGAAATAGAGCTTTATTTTCATCCAGATTATCAACGACAATTCATATCATTTTTAATTGACAGCATCAAAGAGTTAAAAATCGGTGGAAGAAAAGGAGTTAATTCAATAAATATCTTGCTAGCCACCCACTCCCCCTTCATCTTATCCGACATCCCCTCTCAAAACGTACTGCGTTTAAAAGACGGAAAACCTTATGAAGAACCTCAAAAAGGAACTTTCGGAGCCAATGTACACGATTTGTTGCACGACAGTTTTTTTATGGAAGATGGCTTCATGGGGAAATTTGCTGAGGAGAAGATCAACGAAGTGATTAAACGGATTAACTACGAAAAACAGACTTTGGAAATTGATCGATTATATAAATTGATTAGTAGTACAGAAACAGCAATTTCGGATAAAGAATCATTGACTAAAGAAAAGAGAAAACTGGAAGCACGTAGATCAGATCTCTATTTGGATAAGCCTGAATTAAGTATTGATTCTTGCATTAGCTTGGTTGAAATGATTGGAGAGCCTGCAATCCAGAACAAATTATGTTCAATGATTTCCACTATTAAAAGTCAAAATGAGAATATTGCCTATTTGAATGAGATACAAGAAATCAAAAAAAAGTATGGCAAACTTTAAAAGGTGATTCATGATAAACTTAATGAAAATCGGTGTCAAATCAATAAAAGAAGCTGAAAATCAACATTTTATGTTTTTTGATTATTACATCAGTAGGAAATTCAATAAAGAAGTTATTAAGTATAATTCAAATTTAAAATCTTATCACAGACTTTCAAATTTGGAAGATCCATATATCCAACATCTGTCACGATTTTTATTCGCCGAAGACACAAAAAACAAAAAATTTTATCAAAAAGTCATAGGTGTTAAACCACAAGAACTTTATAAACTTAATACAGAATTCATCAATTTCATAGATAATCTTTTTTGTAAGGACACTTACGAGACATATCTGTCTTTAGAAAAAGCTAAACGAAATGAACTTAAGGATATTCATGATTTTTTCCTTACAATCGAAAAAATCTTTAACTATGATGAGTTAACGGATGCCCTTCCAAATGATGCTTATAGTGCCTACCAATTAACAAAAAACATAGGAGTAAGAACCTGTGTATATTGTAATCGAGTATATGCAATAACCCATAATACAAAGGAAGGAGGTAAATTAATGCGCCCTCAGTTAGATCATTGGTTCCCTCAATCTAAATATCCACTATTGGCAATTTCATTTTACAATCTCATACCTAGTTGCACACATTGCAACAGTTCAGTGAAAGGTGATAAGGAATTAGATTTAAAAAAACATACTAACCCATATTTGGTTAATGATGAAGATGACGATTTTTTATTTACGTATCAGTTTAATAAAAGCCTTCGAGAATTTGAAATTCAGATTCAAAAAACTGGATCAGGAACTAAAAACAAAGATACCTTAGAATTCCTAAAAATAAATGAAATGTATGATGCTCATCAAGATGAATTGGAAGATTTATTAAAGATTAAGCAAGCATATTCAAGAGAATACGTAAAAACTTTGAGGACTACTTTTCCAGAAGCAAATTTGACAGACGACGAAATATACCGTCTCGCATTCGGTGTTGAGCTTCATCAAAAAGACTTCCACAAACGTCCCATGAGCAAATTCAAATACGACATCCTCAAAGAACTTGGAATCATCCCTTAAACTCTCCCCATGCCCACACTCGCTTTCATCGATACCGAAGTAACTTCCAAAAACCTAATCGCCGATATTGGTTGTCTCACTAATGAAGGCAAAAGCTATCATGGTGGATCTGTTATTGAATGCATGGAAGTGCTTAAGGGTTGTGATTTTGTCTGTGGGCACAATATCATTCACCATGATTTGAAGTATTTGGGCAGGGTTCTCAGTGAAGTAGCAATTCCGCAACAAAACGTCATTGATACGTTGTATTTATCACCGCTTCTCTTTCCAAACAGGCCTTATCACCGCTTACTGAAAGATGACAAACTCCAAACGGAGGAACTAAACAATCCACTGAATGATGCACAGAAAGCACGTGATTTGTTTTACGAAGAGGTCGCCGCTTTCCATCAATTAGATGAACCTACTCAACAGATCTACTATGAGTTGCTGAAACAGCACCGCGAGTTTTATGGATTTTTCGCGTTTCTGGGAATTAAATCAGCTTCCATTGAACTGGAACAAAGCATTCAACAAGTCTTTTCTGAGCAATTGTGTGCTCAAGCCCCGCTAGTAACTTTCATTGAGCAATTTTCGGTAGAGTTAGCATTCGCCTTATCGCTGATTCGTGCAACAGACCGTTATTCCATTACGCCACCGTGGGTCCTGAAAAACTATCCGGAGGTAGATCGTGTCATGCACCTACTGCGGAACAAACCTTGTCTGACTGGTTGTAGGTATTGCAATCAGCAACTGGACATCCATAAAGGGTTGAAGGAGTTTTTCGGATATGACGAGTATCGCACTTATAACGGAAAAAACTTACAGGAGCAAGCGGTAAAAGCTGCGGTTGATAACAAGTCTCTGCTCGCCATTTTCCCAACCGGAGGCGGTAAATCAATCACGTTTCAGGTTCCTGCACTTATGAGTGGACGTAACGAAAAGGGACTAACTGTCGTGATTTCGCCACTTCAATCACTGATGAAAGATCAGGTAGATAATTTGGAAAAAAACGGAATTACGGATGCTGTTACGATAAACGGTTTACTAGATCCTATAGAACGCGCCAAGTCGTTTGAACGGGTTGAAGATGGATCTGCATCGATGCTCTATATTTCTCCTGAATCCTTGCGTTCCAAAACAATAGAACGCTTATTACTTGGTCGGAAAATTGTGCGGTTTGTGATTGATGAGGCTCATTGTTTCTCATCCTGGGGGCAGGATTTCAGAGTAGATTATCTCTACATCGGCGATTTCATAAAATCCTTGCAGGAAAAGAAAAACCTCAGCGAAGGCATTCCTGTTTCATGCTTTACAGCAACAGCCAAGCTCAAAGTCATAGAAGATATATGTGCCTATTTTCATGAAAAATTGGGTTTGGTTCTTTCTGTTTACAGCACATCAACTCAACGCGAGAATTTAATCTACAAAGTATCAGAAAAGAACAGTGATGAAGAGAAATACAATGCTGTGCGTGATTTAATTGAGGAGAAAAATTGCCCAACAATTATCTATGTTTCGAAAACAAAACGAGCAACTAAAATTGCCGAACAATTGAGAAGTAATGGATTTCAAGCACTTCCTTTTCATGGTAAAATGGAAGCAAATGAAAAAACTGCCAACCAAAATGCTTTCTTAAACGGTGAGGTTCCCATCATGGTAGCAACCTCCGCATTCGGAATGGGGGTAGATAAAAAAGATGTGGGTCTGGTGATTCATTTTGATATTTCAGATTCGTTGGAAAATTACATCCAGGAGGCGGGACGAGCAGGAAGAGACCAGCAATTAACTGCCGATTGCCACATACTTTTTAATGAAGAAGACCTCAGTAAACACTTTGTAATGCTCAATCAAACCAAATTGAGCATCAAAGAAATTCAACAAATATGGAAAGCAATCAAAAACATCACGAAATTCCGTGAAACGGTTTCACATTCAGCATTGGAAATTGCACGGAAAGCAGGTTGGGACGATACCGTTGTTGAAATTGAAACGCGCGTTACAACTGCTATTGCTGCTCTCGAAGATGCCGGATATATTAAACGTGGACAAAACGTACCACGCGTATTTGCTAACAGCATTTTATCTAAAAATGCACAAGAAGCTAGTGATAAAATACATGCTTCACCACGATTCGACGAGCGTCAAAAAGAAAAAGCAGTGCGCATCATCAAAAAATTGATCGCAAGTAAAAACCGGAAACAAGCAACAGAAGAAACACCAGAAGCGCGGATTGATTATATTTCGGACCATCTGGGCATTGTAAAAGAAGAAGTTATCAATATCGTTACCTTGCTTCGCGAGGAAAACATACTGGCTGATGCGAAAGACTTGACTGCTTTCATTAAACGGGGAGAAAACAAGAATCGCTCATCAGCAATACTGGAAACGTTTGTAAAAATAGAACTGCTCTTACTGCCACATTTGGAGGAAACCGAACAAGTTCTTCACTTGAAAGAGCTTAACGAAGAAGCGGAAGAAATTGGGAATGTGACACCTGCTAAATTTAAAACCATTCTCAACTTTTGGGCAATCAAACATTGGATCAAACGTCACAACACGTCACATTCACCGCATCATGTGGCGGTTTTGCTCAATCAACCGAAAAAAATACTAAAAGAAAAATTAACAAAGCGTCATCTTTTAGCAGCATTTATTGTCGAATTATTGTACACGAAAAGCATGACTGATCCCGCGAGAAATGAATCTACTGCTGACGAAATATTGGTAGAATTTTCCGTTCTGGAATTGAAATCGGCGTATGAGAACAGTTCAGATCTTTTCAAAGTGGAGATCTCCGTAAACGATGTAGAAGATACCCTCTTTTTTCTTTCGCGGGTTGAAGCCATTAAAATAGAGGGTGGTTTTATGGTTGTTTATAACAAGATGACCGTTGAACGTTTGGAAAAAAATGAGCGGATCAATTACAAAACGGAAGATTACCGCAAACTGAACCAGTTTTATGAAAACAAAATAGAGCAAATTCATGTAGTGGGCGAATATGCGCTGAAAATGATTCAAAATTACGAGGATGCGCTGCGGTTTGTTGACGATTATTTTCAGTTGAATTACGGTTCGTTCCTTGACAAACATTTTCAGGGAAGTCGCCAGGAAGACATTAAACGAACCATTACACCTGCCAAATTCAGACAACTCATCGGTGATCTTTCAGAAACACAACTAGCAATTATCAATGATCAGCTATCTAAAAATATAGCCGTAATAGCTGGCCCCGGAAGTGGAAAAACCCGTGTATTGGTGCATAAACTTGCTTCATTGTTATTGTTGGAAGATGTGAAACACGAACAGTTACTCATGCTCACTTTTTCCAGAGCTGCGGCAACAGAGTTTCGCCAACGTTTGAAAGATCTTATCGGCAATGCTACGAATCACATAGCGATCAAGACCTTTCATTCCTTTTGTTTTGATTTATCCGGAAAGGTGGGAAATCTTTCTAAATCTGATGACATCATCAAAAGTACCGTTCAACGAATCAAGACAGGTGAAGTAGAAAAAAGTGCCATTACTAAAACCGTATTGGTTATTGACGAAGGTCAGGATATGAACGAACACGAATATGAACTCGTGATTGCCTTAATGGAACAAAATGAAGAGTTGCGCGTCATTCTGGTAGGAGACGACGATCAGGCCATTTATGAGTTCCGAAAATCAAGCGCAAAGTACCTGGAACAATTCATACACGAACAACAAGCTAACAAAGCAGAATTGATTCGGAATTACCGCAGTAAACACAATTTGGTCGATTTTGCGAACCAATATGCTACCATTCTACCCAATCGTTTAAAATTGATACCAATTAGTGCTGTTCAGCAGGAAAACGGCACTATTCGATTGGTTCATTATCAAAGTCATCATTTAGTAACGCCTTTGGTAAATGCGGTAATGAATACGGAACTTTCCAAATCAACAGCCGTGCTCACCTACACCAACGAAGAAGCCTTTTTGGTTGCTTCTCTTCTGAAACAACAAGGCAAAATCGTCAAATTGATCCAAAGTAATGAAGGATTCAGCGTATATGATGTCTTGGAAGTTCGTCGTTTAGTAGAATTGGTTCATTCAGACGACCGTGACACAACGATCAGTGAAGAATTGTGGAATACTGCCCGACAACAGCTAAAAGAACAGTTCGGCACAAGCTCCAAATACGAAATAGTCACCGGAGTAATGCGGGTGTTCGACAAACTTTACCCCACTACCAAATACAAATCAGACCTGACAACCTTGATTCGTGAATCGGTATTGGAAAACTTCTACTTCCTGCAAAAAGACACCATCGTAGTTTCCACCATGCATAAAGCCAAAGGAAAGGAATTCGACAATGTGTTTTTACTCCTCAATAACTTTCAAAAAGAATTGCAGCAAGACGACAAAAAACGCCTCTTATACGTGGCATTAACGCGTGCTAAAAACAATCTATTCATCCATACGAACGGCAATTACCTGGATCACATTCAGGTACCGGAATTGGAACGATTGCAAGACACATCGGTTTATCAATCCCCGCAGGAATTGGTCTTGAACTTAAATCATGGTGATTTATACCTGGACACCTTCCTACAACAAGATGCTATCATACGTCAATACAAAAGCGGTGATACATTGGATGTAGCAAACCAACGGATTCTTCACGAAGGTAATTTACTGTTCCGTTACTCTGAAAAGTTCAAAAAACAGTTACAGGAACACAACGAAAAGGGTTATTTCCTCACTTCTGCTCGGGTAAACTTCATCGTTTACTGGCATAAGCAACCGAAAGCGGGTGAAGGCGATGCTGTTGAATACAAAGAAGTGAGGATTATATTGCCGGAGGTGAGGTTGAGGAGAGTGAATTAAAAACTACTACATGAAAAAGATATTTGTATCAATAGGAAAAGCGTGGCAAAAAGCAAAAAACGGAATAATCCGCTTAGCATATCGCATTTGGGGGACTGAAAGAATAGACCCGGAACCACCGAAAGAGCTTCCATTACATTCACTATCACCTATAACTGATTTTGAAAGCAATGAAATTTTCTGCGACACCCTGTATTGGGCTTTGAAGAAGAGAAAAGAAAAGGATATTCGGAACATCGCGATTACAGGACCTTACGGATCCGGTAAAAGCACATTCTTGAAAACATTTCAGGAGAAGTATAAAGATGATACTGATTTGAAATTCTTAAACATTTCTTTAGCTACGTTTAAGGCGGAAAAGGAATCTGTTGGTGCTCAACCTTCAAGTGATGATCTATTACGATTGATCGAATTAAGCATCTTGCAACAGTTGTTTTATTTTGAAAAAGCTCAGAATATCCCTGATTCCAGATTTAAAAAAATCAACACGTTAAACCCAAATAAAATCTGGATAACAGTAATTTTTCTTACATTGTTCTGTCTATCCTTGATCCATCAACTCAACCCTTGCCTATTTAGCAAGCTACTACTTCAAAAGTGCGGTTGGCCTGTTCCGGGATGGTTGCATTATTCAACATTGGTTATCGTTGTTTCTCTGGGATTCATTATGCTTTTCAAATCTATTCGCTCGTTGCGAAACATAACGTTGAAGAGTCTTAAACTCAATGACACCGCTGAATTTGAAATCAATGAATCCATCAATAAGTCGATTTTAAATCATCATTTGGATGAAATCTTGTACTTCTTTCAGGTCACTGATTACGCAGTTGTTGTGATTGAAGACCTGGATCGTTTTGAACAAACTGAAATCTTCACGAAACTGCGCGAGTTGAATTTACTCATCAATAACTCCAAAAACATTAGCAGAGAAATTGTATTCATTTATGCCGTACGTGATGAATTATTTCGGGGAGAAAAGGAGCGTACTAAATTCTTTGATTTTCTGATCCCAGTTATTCCTGTTATCAACTCATCTAATTCAGGGGAAAAATTATTAAAAATCATAATGGATAATGGTTTTAATATAAGTAACGACCTGGTTGAAGACGTGGCCCTTTTTATTGACGACATGCGATTGTTATACAACATAACAAACGAGTACTTTTTATACTCAAAAAAGTTAGATCCAAAATTGAATCAAAACAAGTTGTTCGCAATGATGGTCTATAAAAACCTATATCCAGATGACTTTGTTGATCTTGGAAATGGCAAAGGGCAATTATATAGCTTCTTCGAGTCAAAAAAGACTTTAATACATGAGAGTATTGGTCAACTGGATTCAACTATTAGTGAACTCAAAAGTGAAATCGGAATAATCGAGAATTTACAACTTACAGATTCAATTGAACTTAGAAAGCTGTATTTGTTAGAGTATTTGATCGAACTAAATGACCTTGTTGCTATCAAACTCTTGAACAAGGAATACAAACGCAATCAAATTCATCAAATTGCGGAAAAAGAAGAGTTGTTCACCGCTTTAATAGATAGAAAGGCGGAATATACAACTGAATCTTACTCATACCCAACTTATAGATCGATTACAACGAAGTTTGAAGATCTAGAAAAAAGAGTTGATTCTGAACGCACCTACTATGATAGATTAGCTTTAATTGACGATTTTCATAACGATAAAACAGAAACACTAAGAAAAGAAATTAATGACTTGGAAAGACAAAAACTCCAAATTAAAACCCAACCGATAAAAGCTTTATTCCAGCGGCAATCTAGTTCAGTTGAATTGGAAAATAAAAAACAGCAACAATTGGTTAGCATCCTTTTGCGTAATGGTTATATCGATGAGCACTATCACGACTATATTTCCATTTTCTATGAGGGCAGCCTGACCAAACAAGATCAAGAGTTTCTGTTAAATGTCAAAGCCCAAATACCTTCCGAATGCACCTATAAGCTGTCAAAAATTGATAACCTGATCAGCAAAATTAATCCAGCTGAATTTGATCAATCTTATATTCTCAACTATGATTTGGTTGACCATCTGTTCAAAACAAATACCTATCAAACACAAAAAGATGGAATCCTACGTTTGTTATCGAACGAGTCAGAATCCTCAATATCCTTCGTAAATGGATTTATTGATGTGGCGGTAAATAAAGGAAAGTTCATTCAATCACTGACCGATTGTTGGCCGAACTACTGGAAAACGATTTCTAAAAATTCTATTTTGACACGGGAACGTGTTCGATTGTTTCTCTCATTGATGCTGGAGCATGGGGAAATAAATGCAATTGCAAAACAATCCGATTTGAAAGCATATCTCGAAGCGCAATCTGACTTCTTTAATCTGATAGATCATCAGCAGAAATTGTTCAAAATAGTGGAAACATTGAATTTGAAATTCAAGCAATTGGATATTCAGGTTACTAGAATAGAAGAAATGAAGTTTGTCGAGGAAGGTAATTACCACTCTTTAAATCCGGAAATAATCAGATCAGTTATCCAATCTGTAGGAAAGTATGATGAAAAAACGTTCAACTGCCAGAATTATCAAGCACTTCAAGTATCAGAATGTGAGAACTTATTGGATTATATCCATTCAAAGATTAACGTTTACATTTCACAGGTTTACCTCAAAATACCAGACAACACAGAAGAAACAGAAACAGGTCTTCAGAAATTGATGAATAACTCATCTCTAGAAACAAAAAACAAAGTCTCGCTTCTACAGTTTACAAAAACTAAAATTGCGCTATTGACTTCGATCCCAAAGGTAGAAGATCAAACACTATTATTTATTCATTCTCGAGTTGCACCTGTTTGGGGTAATGTTATTATGTATCATCAAAATATTGGGGGAAAAACGAATCTTGAACTAATTGACTTTTTGAATAATGACCTATATATCCCGGAACTTACAAAGAGTGAAATTATTATTCCGAAGAGCTTTAAGTTAACCAATGAAAACAAAATAGCTTTTATCAATGAGATGATTCAAACAAATGAATTGAACGATTCTATCTATACTAGTATAATTCAGTCCATAACTGGCACTATAAGCCAACTTCCTGCAATTGAAACGATCGGATCAAGTAAAGTTGAGATTTGCATCAATTTAGGTAAGCTTAGCTTAACCAAAGAAAACTATTCCTCATTAAGAATGCGAAATGGTAATTTACATATCAATTTGATTCTTAAAAACAAGTCTACTTTTCTGAACCATTTGTCGGACTTTGAGTTGCAAGAAAACGAAGTCCACGCACTCTTAGCATCAAATGAGTTTACAAGTCTGGATAAAACTTCAATTGCTCAAAGTATAGAACAAAGTATAATTCTATCCAGTGAAAAACTAATAGTAAAATGTGCTGATTTATGCATATCTGATTCAGATTTTAACATTCCAGATGATACCATCAGGCAAATTTTGTTGCATCCAAAGCTATCAGTCCCCAAAAGCATTCGACTATTTAATAGTAAAAACAACCTGTTCTCACAAGAAAGTACACACAAACTCTTAGAAGAATTGGGAGAACCCTATTCGCGCATTATCGTCCTTGGCAAACGCCCAATTATACCTCACAATTCTGATAATTTAGCTTTTTTAACCCATTTAAAAACTATCGGTATCATTAAAGATTATAAGGTAAATGATAAGGGGATTCAAGTCTCTACTTACCGTAAATAACATGTATCGTGTTCGACCTCTTCCGACAAACAATCCCTAAACAGCAAATTCTGGAAATCATCGGTAACCTTGATTCCTTTATTTCATGGATGAAATTATCTGATCGAATCAAAAAATGTAATCCTCAAAAGAATTCTGAACTTTTGTACACTAAAACACTATTTTTATACAAGACCTGAAACTATCATATGGAACTCACTGAAAAATTTCTAACCGAACTTCAACGACGTCTAAAAATTGGTAACCGAAGGGGTGTTCATCTTAATGCCATACCTGGTAATTCACGGTATAAGTTTGACCTCAATAGACTATCACAAATTGACAAAAATCTACCTACGTCTTTCATAAAGGCTTTGCTTACGCAGCAACCACTTAAGTTCAAAGTAAGCTGGAAAGACAATGTTCCAAACCTCAACGAGGTTTTTGAAGAAGATCAATCACAGCTACTAAAGATAACAAGGAGTTTTGAGAACCTCATCAATCAAACGGATGCCATCGAAGCAGAAAAAGGAATTAACACATTTGGCTTCGGCTTCCCTATCCTGATTCGTCGAGACCAGGCAGATAATAAATTGACAGCAGCACCGATTCTAATTTGGTCCCTGCGGATCAAACGGACCAAGGATTTCAATACTTGGGAAATCGTCCGAAGTGAAGACGATCCGATTTATTTGAATGAAGTCCTTATCAATCACCTTCAGAATGATGTAAAGGTTGAGATCGAACAACTTTCGAGTGAAATGATGGACGACGGACTTATTGATAAACCCGAGTTGGTCGACATTTGCTATAATTTGCTTCATAAAATCTATTCGAAACCAATTAACGGTTTGAAGGAATTCATTGCGGAGAGCCTGGAGTCAATCAGTTCAATCCCTGATAAGTCTTCCTTAGAAAAATCAACTAGTGAAACAGGGTTCCACCCAATCCACTATGGGGGATTATTTTCCATTTTTGAGGTTCAAAAACAAAATATCATAAGTGATTACGATGGGCTGCTTGACCTAAAAGGCTCCACGATTGAATTGGGCGAATATGAAAATCACGGATTTCAACCACTTTCATCTGTTGAAACCGATCCCTCTCAGCAAAGCATCCTTACTTCCTTAAAGACGACCAGGAATCTGCTCATTCAAGGACCTCCGGGAACAGGGAAAAGCCAAACGCTAACCGCTGTATTAATTAATGCGCTCGAAAACAAGAAGAAAACAATCGTGGTCTGCGAAAAGAAAACTGCATTGGAAGTTCTTCATAAGGCACTTATTGAGCGAGGGCTCAATTACCATACAGTTTTAATTCGAGACATTGTAAAGGATAGGAAGGTGGTGGTGGATTCTGTAAGGGAACGAGTTGATGAATCCTTCTACAAAAGTTACCGGTATCGGTCTTCTAAAGAAACATTGGATAATATTCTCGACAAATCAGCGGGACTAATTCAAACAATTAATAAAAAACATAAGAAAATTGACAAAAAGCTCTTGGGAGATCGATCATGGACTGATCTTGTAGGAGAATTGCTAAAAGAATTGAAAGGAGAAGAGGTTATCGAATTAAAGCTACCTAAAGATCAGTTTGACTTTTCATTTCAAGAACTAAATGCCAAGCTCGATTTATTGGAAAAAGGGGAGGCATACTATAAAGCTTATGCTCCGTTTCAGAATTATTCTTTCATTAATCCACAAAAACTTATAGGAGACAATCCCTTTATCATCGAAGATCAGTTAAAAAAGGACTTCTTGGATTATCAATCAGGATACCAGCAGCTTGTTCGCCAGCATACATCATATTTGGATGAATATCGCAATCTACGAAATTCACATTTTGAAGCCCTATTATCCAACCTGGAAACTAAGCTAGATATTTTAAAATCAACTGAAAAGGACTTTGCCCGCATAATAAATGAGCTGAGTGAGGATTACACCAAAGAACGAAGTAAAGAGATTGATGATCAGTGGACCCAAGTCATGCAAATTGTTGAGCAGATTATTCAAATAGTTACTCAATACAAGCAAAATCCGGATTTCATCGATAACCAAAAACTCAAGAGTTTTGGCTACAAATTCCTATCCCTTTTCTCCAAAGAAAAACAAAGAGCCGCCGCAGCGCATAATAGTGTTTTATCATTGAGTAACGATTTGAAGTTTACTATTTCGGGAGCAAAAGATATATCTTATGAGTTCAGAGCCGATGCAGACTTTCCATCAAAACTCACTCAGATTTATGCCTTAAAGGACATCCATCAGAACCTGAGTACGAAAGAAATGGCAATCTCAGAATTTGAAGAATTCAATTTGAATCAGGTTTTGAAAGCACCCTCATTATCTTTTCTAAAAAACTTCAGTAAACAGTACATGGGTTCGGCAGTGCATGGTCGAATTTATCTTAAGCTCAAAGGATTTAGTAAAAACTCTCTGAGCTTGCTAAAAGAGACGTTACACCTTTTGGACGATCTTATTGAACAGAAGATTACTGATAGAGAAAGTATTGAAAGCGTCTTAACCATTTCCGAAACTCCTGACCCCGTTCTACTCGACATTATCAATCTTGTGGTTTCTGTCGAAGACGAAATTCGAAAAACGAAGGATCAGCTATCTTCAAAGATAGAATCAGAGGTGACGGATCTTAATTTGCTCTCGCTGGCCGGCGAGCTAGAAACGGAACTGCTGACAACAATTAAGGGTCAACTCAAAGAAACTTTTCAGCGAATTAATAACGATGGCTGGTTAAACACAAAACTGAGTACGACCGCAAAACACTTTAAAAACGCCACTGACCGGATTGAACAATTACTTCAGACCAAGACAAATTACTTTGAAGGTCAACATGATATCTTCAGTGCAGAATTCAATTGGTTTAGATTTTATAATTCGTTGGAACCAAATGATCGAGTGCTTATTGATGAATTGCAACAAAAAAGCGACTGGAGAAGAACGTTCACGGTCAATTATTTGAACCAGATTCTTTTGCAATTTGCTGATACGGATCTACCTACTAATGATGACGACCTCAAGATCCTAAGCTCCACTTTAAAGGGAATTGAGCTTGAGCAGTTAAAATATATCACACAATTCTGGTATTCGAAACAGATTGATAAGACACGTGATTTCCAGTTGCGAAATGTCAACGTCACGGTGGAAAACCTGTACAACAAACGAAGCAGTACGCGCTTTAAACGGCTTTCCCTACGTCAAATAGTGCAGTTTGATCCGGACCTGTTTACGACGTTTTTCCCCGTTATCCTAACAACTCCTGACGTTTGCAGCAATCTATTCAAAGGGATGAATGGTTACTTCGATATTGTAATGTTTGATGAAGCTAGTCAATTGAGACTGGAAGATAACTTGCCCGCAATTCTAAAAGGTAAGCAGGTAATCATTGCTGGCGATGAACATCAGATGCCGCCTTCAAATTACTTTAGTAAAATATTTGACGGCTCTGTAGAAGACGAGGAAGATATTAATGAAGATGAAACGCCGAGTTTCGATACAGACAATAATTTACTATCCTGTGAGTCATTGCTCGAGTTTGGTACCGAATTGAATTTCGATAAGAAGTATCTTGACTTCCACTATCGTTCAAAGCATCCGTTCCTAATCGACTTTTCAAATTATGCCTTTTACAATCGACGATTGCAGCCGCTACCGAATAGTTTCGACTACAACCCGATAAAATACGTCCAGGTGGGTGGTTCATTCATAGATCATCAGAATGATGCAGAAGCGGTGACTGTTCTATCAATACTTAAAAACAACATCTATCGTCTCCCTGATGGAAAGTATCCTAGCATGGGGATCGCTACTTTTAACATTGCTCAACGTGATCTCATTTTGCGGAAGATCCAAACTGCCCAAAACTCAACTGACGATCCAGCTTTTTCGGCAAAACTCCTAGAACTTACTGAAGAAGGGATGTTCGTCAAGAACCTCGAAAACATTCAGGGCGATGAAAGAGATGTAATCATTCTTTCGACGACATACGGAAAAGGCAAAGATGGCAGGTTCGCCCAGCGTTTCGGACCAATTACCCACTCGAAGGGCTATAAGCTACTAAACGTTATCATAACGAGAGCGAAGTACAAAGTTTACGTTTGCTCATCCATACCAGAAGAGTCCTTCATGAGTTATAAGGAGCTGCTTGAAGGCGAAGGAGCCAATAACAAACGCGCGGTGTTCTATGCATACCTCGCTTATTGCAAAGCGATAAGTGAAGGAAGAGACGATTCCAGGATCGCTGTGCTTACAGCGTTGAGCGAAAACACCGCTCAACCGGTAAAAAAGGATTTAGATGGTGAGACAGAATCTCCATTTGAAGAAGAGGTGTATCAGGAACTGGCAACAGCCTTCGGACATGATAACCTTATTCTTCAGCATCAATTTGGTGGTTTCCGAATTGACCTGGTATTTGATCATAAAATTTCTGGAGTGCCGAAGATTGCTATTGAATGCGATGGCGCCAAATATCACTCCAGCCAGGAGGCTTATTTATATGATCGGCATAGACAGAAAATTTTGGAAGATTATGGATTTGTATTTCATCGAATTTGGAGTACTAATTGGTGGAGAAATCCGAAAAGGGAGGTGGAGAAGCTCATTAATTTTATCGAAAGTGTAAAAAATGAAAACGTAAGAACGAGACCTAATCAAAATGATCTGATCATAGCTTTCACGGATGATGAATAACTTCACTAATTAGGAAATATGAAACAAGAAACATTTAAGGCGCAGAATATTGATGAAATGGTTTGGCTTAGATTAAATAGGCTAAGAAGTGTAAAACTGTGTGAAAACCTAATTAGACAGAAACTCAGAAAAGCACCTAACGATTCAATTACAGAAGAAATAATAAAATCAAAAGCTATTGGACTTTCTTCGGCAATAGAAAGTGCTATTGGATATTGGCAGGTAACCCCACAATCAATAAATGCCAAAGTTCTTTCAAGATACTATTTCTTATTGCAAATGACAATTGCTGAACAGGTTAGTAGTGTTAAAAATACGGATGATTTAAAGACAGTTCAAAAGCATACGGAGAGTGGACATGGTTTAGGTACAATTTTCGATTCTACGGCAGACTTTCCTGATAGTTGTTTCACATTTGCTATTCAGGGTGGACATTTTTATTCATACGCAAAATCATTGGGAATTGATATTAAAACATTCTCTTTTGACAAAAGACCACGAGATTTTTCAAAAATTTCAGAACCCTTAAAATTGGTTAGCTTAATGGATCTTTTCCGTAGAATTCCTGAGTTAACTAATATTATTGAGGAGTACACAGGGCAACCACCTCTAAGTTTTAATATTGGTCATTCTGATCTAAACATGGTAAATGATCTTGATGATGCAAAAAGGTATATGGATAGAACCGGTGAATTTGTACTAAAAGTGCCACCATCGTCTTCAGAAAAAAATACTTTTGTTTCTATCTATTCAGAATCTGAAAAAGTTACTGTAGAATTTCTTGATTCTCTAGCCCTACCATTAAAAAACTTCACCCTGGTTTCAGGCTTGGGAATAGATGAAAGTTATATAACTGGAGAAATGACCCATCCATCTGATAAGTACTGGCATCAGGTTTTGGAAACTTACTCATCTTCTTATTCACCTACTTCTATTATTGTTCCATTATGGAATTCAACAAGTGATATAGTTGTAATTAACATCACATTACTTTATACATTGAGTATAATAGTTCGTTATATGCCTGATATATGGTACAGAATCAGTTCTGGTGACTTAGATCACATTGGATCACTAATTGAACACTACATTTCCATTGTTGATCATACAATACCATTACAAATGCTTGAGAAGATTACAGATACAGAAATTGTCATTCATCAACCTGGAAGCATTTTCGGACCGATCTAAATTGATTCACATCTCAAACAAATCCATAATACAATTAACAGCATGATAACTCACTATTCCAATGACTCTCTTGAGACACATAATAAACGATTTCAATCATTTTCAAGATGATTTTTGATAATGTAGTAAAATTCGTTCGCAAGATATTTTTCAAAATGAATAAACCATCAATAGAAATACAATTTTTACCCGTCGGATGTGGAGATGCAATCATCATACTGTTTCGTGAGATGAAAAAGTTGATTGTAGTTGATTTTGGCTCTGAAAGGTTCGAAAATCAAGAGCTGATAATTTCACATTTAAAAGATGCTATTCAAGAAATCGGTCAAATAGATTTATTAGTAATCAGTCACATGGATGACGATCATATAGGAGGAGTTGTTTCGTTGTTTAAACAAAATGAAACAGACATTACGAATAAAGTAAACGAATGGTGGCTAAATCACTCACTAGAAATAGAACGAACAGATAGTTCAAAGAAGATCTCCAGTAAGCAAGAGGTAGATTTAAAGGAATTTCTTGTTTCAATAGGAAAATGCCCTGAAGAACCAATTGTAAAAGGAGATTCTAAAGTCTTTGGTGAAATTAGAATTGACGTTTTATCTCCCGATATTCAAAGCTATAATGATGCTTTGAAAATAACCTTAGCGGAAGAAAGGAGACGCACTCATAAAATCGGCGCAAAAATATCTGATCACAATCTTTCTATTCAAGAATTGATAGGCAAAAAATTTGTAAGCGATACTTCACTAACCAATCGGTCCAGTATTGCATTTTTAATTACAGCACCTAATTTCAAAGGTCTGTTTTTGGCTGATTCTCATCCGGACATTATCATAAATTCATTAAAAGAATTGAATTACAATGATACCACCAATAAGTTGAAATTGGATTTTGTAAAAATCAGCCATCATGGAAGCCGAAAAAACACTAATGATGAATTACTGAGTTTGTTGGACTGTTCAAATTTTATCATTTCAAGTAATGGAATAAATAGCCATTCTTTACCTGACAAAGAACCTTTGGCTAGAATTGCTTCAAAGGGAAGTAAAGATAAGAGTGTCAATATTTTCTTTACTCACAAAGACTCAACTCTTGAAAGTATTTTTTCCAAAGATGAATTGAACGATCCTTCCATTCACTTTAAGGTCTTTTTTTCTGAAAATAATGTATTAAAATTCCCTTTTATCAATGAATCCAAATAACCAAAAAAACTTAAGACAATTAACGGTTAGAATAGTATCAACTGACACACAAGAAATAGGCACAGGATTTATTCTGTCTCAGCCTTATTTGGGCGAAGAACTGTATATTTTAACTGCGAAGCATTGTCTTTTTGGTAGCGAATTTGATCAAACACCACAGTCGCCTTCTATCTCATTGGAAATAAGTGTAGAAAATGATAGAATGATTAAATATCAACTGCAAGATGGAGATCAAATATTATATAATGAAGAACATGAGCCCGATATAGCAATCATAATTATTCGAAAAGAGAGGATTGAAACATTGATCGGAGAAGTCCCAATTATAGAAGCCGTGTTTGATCGAAAAGACATTTTGGGATGTACTTTGGGAGGATTTCCTAGAGAATTTGAATTAAAGGAATGCCATACAATTAACTGTTCATTTGAGATGCCCTCTACAACAAATAAGGTAGAACTTTCTCCTCAAAACCCCATTAAAACTGTAATGTTTGAAGAGAATTTAGATTCTATCAAGGGGATGTCGGGAGGACCAGTTATTCTGTATCATAATGGTGAAATTTATTTTCATGCGATTATTGATGAATTTGGAGGATGGGAAAGATTTTCTGGCAATGTTAGTGTTGAGTTTAATCAGCTTCTATCAAAAAATGGAAAGACAGAAATTCAAAGTGTTCAGTTAGAGTTTGATCAAGATATTATTAATGTTATTGAAAGATTGAAAACATCATCATTGGAAGAAATAGAAAGGAGGACGAATAAAAATAAAGTCGGTGAAATTTACTTAGATAGATCTCCATTGCTTGAGGAAGCAAAGTCACTTTTAGATGAATCAGATGTCTTGGTTATTAATGGTGGAGCCGGAGCTGGAAAAAGTGTTTTTGCAACAGAATTATTGACTAGTCAAAATGGAAGACGAAATGTTTTCGTTTTACGTGCAGATGAACTTTTGGAAGGAACATTAACATCCTATTTAATTAGTAAAGGAATAAATAAACAGTTAACAGAACTTTTTGATTCTTCTGTATTGCTAGCTGAGACAGTGATCTATATTGATGCTGTTGAACATATTGTTGAAAGTCAAAAGATCGAAGCCCTGGAAAGCATTTTT
>JBILJP010000516.1:0-2947 GCA_044377135.1 Fluviicola sp. | reverse complement strand
GTAATCGGAGTAATTTTCAAGAAACGATCGGGCTTCTTCAACCGAATCAAATGGTTCATCGCCGGTGTATTTCAAAACATCGTGGTCGCTGTTCAAGTCAAAGGCAAATTGGGCGTCGTCGGGTGTAAGTTCCCGCAAGATCAAGCGTTGTGTTTCTGCTATCATAATTCGTCAATAGGGGAGTTTTCGTTAAGGATAATATCGCGTTTTTCTGAATCGCTGTCTTCATGATAAAGAAATGGTAGCAAGAAAGAGCCTGCTAATGCGAGGTAAAATATACCGAACAAAAAGATGTAAATAACAAGTGACAAAATAATCGGAATCAGCATTTCCTGAAATGGAATGGCTATCAATCGAAAGATGTACTCATTTACAAGCTCAATCAGTTTTGTTGTACATACAAATAGGATGAAAGCAATGATAATAGTGGTTAGTAACGTTTGCCAAATGTCTTTTTTCTTTAATCCGTTTCCAATTTTCTTGAAGGTCAACTGAATGAGCAAAAAACCTAAAACTACGGGAGTAAATTGCAAAATCATGGCTGCTAGTGAAATGAGTGTGTCTACAGACGAAGAACCACTGAATACGCGACTCATGTTGTTCATTGAACCGCCTCTGATTTGTTCGGAAGGAGTCATGGAATCGCCCAAAATACTCATGAAAAGTATTCCTCCCCCGGCAAATAGAAAGTAGGTAATCCAGGTAGAAGATGGAATACATCTGAAAAATGTTCCAAAAGAAATGCGGGTTTCAGTTGAGCGTTTCAGTTTATTTAGCGCCAGGGCATAAAGACTCATATTCAAAATCATAATGAAGACGGTGGCATAATTTAGCGCATCAGATCCGATACCCGAATCAAACAAGATTTGAGTAGCCGAAAATCGGGTCTCTCCCATTGTGTATGCGAGGGTGAAGTAAATGTAAAGAACTATAACACCAATGATTACACTCCAAATACTGGAAAGGATGGCGAATAGCGTACTAAAACCATAGAATCTTCTTCCTTGAGTAATGTAGAGGTCGAAAATACCGTTGATGGAGAATTGTAATTGGGTGAGGAGTCGCATGCGTTAAAAGCTTGTTGTGAAACGAAGATAACATTTTTTCAATGGTTCGTTTGGTTCACTTAAGATCCACCCAAACGCGTAAAACTACGTATTCCTATTTTTTAGGTGTAACTACCCGATGTGAATTCTGAAGTGAAACGTATTTTTGGGTGCGATTATAAACCATTAATTCTGAATGTTATGGAGTTCGTTTTTCCTTCAAATAACTACAATTATTACCCCAATACCATGATCGAATTATGCGAATATTCGTATGAACGCATCGATGACCTTGATCGGGCTGTTGAAGCGATTGGTTTGGAAGTGGTGTGGGGACCGTCATATCACGGAATTGATTGGCGATTTTCTGATAGCCTAATGTACATTGTGTTGAATCGTTCCACGCAGGAATATACGGTAGTAATTCGCGGAACCAATCCTGTTAGTTTGGAATCATGGTTGCGCGAAGATTTTGCCATCGGATCTACCAAACCGTTCAATTCACTTGTCTCAACTGCTCCGGCTTCGGCACTTATCTCAGATGCTACTTACAATGGGATGAACCGACTCTTGGAGTTGACTTCCAACGGACAAACTGCGGCTGAGTACTTACAATCCGTTCAACCACGCTTTTTGTATGTTACAGGACATAGTTTGGGCGGAACACTTACTCCTCCACTGTTTGCTTACTTGAATAATTACTTGTACGGAGGCGGATTTGTGCACAATATGGCCTGTTGGTCATTTGCCGGCTTGACCTCTGGAGATGTGGGGTTTGCCCGTTATTTTAATTCGCTCTTTAATCCTGATTTTGCATGGAGAATCCACAATCCGTTAGACATTGCTCCTTTATGTTTCCCGGCAAACGGATTGGATGCTGTGAAAAATATCTATTCTTATTACGGATTGGAGTTAAGTGATTTGGATCCGGTAAAAGCCGTTCTGGATGAGTTGTTCGCCAAAGCAAACAGGCATAATTATGCGCAACCAGTCGGAGATCAGGTACTGGAAGCCGTTTTTTATGTGAATGAACAAGACAATTGGCCGGGGCAAGCCGCCTACCAGCATCACACCACAACTTATAAACCATTGATAGCAACACAATATCCGATGACCTGAAATCAGGGTCAATCGGTCAGCGATTTCCTTCCTTGTGTTTGGTGAGGGAGGAAATTGCTGTTGTTTGTTGATTCCGGTGAGAGAATCACGAAAAGTTGCACAGTTTCCGTGAGCGTTTGATTAATTTTGTAGGAAAAACAAACCGCATGAAACTTCAACAGGTTCCGTTGGAACAAATCAATGCTTTCCGAAAAAATACCTTGATGGAAGTGCTCGATATTCGTTGCATCGAATTGGGCGACGATTACCTGATTGCTACCATGCCGGTAGATCACCGAACGCATCAACCAATGGGATTGTTGCATGGTGGAGCAAGTGCTGCCTTGATTGAATCGATCGGTTCCATGGGGTCGACTTTGCTGATTGATCTTTCAAAAGAAGCACCTGTCGGAATTGAAATCAATGCCAATCATTTAGGTTCGGTGAAATCGGGAAGTGTAAAAGCCATCGGTAAAATCATTCATGCCGGAAAACGGTCGCATGTTTGGCAAGTGGATATTTACGATCAAGCTACCGAAAAACTCATTTGTACCGGCAGATTGACCATCATGATTGTTCCCCGAAGCTAATGGATCGTATTTATTACCGATTGCCCGGAGAAGCTGGTTTTGTTGAACAGCAAGGGCAATTTGAAGCCGTTCGTGGAACGGTTCCCAACGGTTTTGTGGTTTCCGACTTTTTACACCAACGCATTTTTCAATTTATTCCTTCATCTGAAAAAAGTTCGTCCGTTTGGCACATTCATTCTGATTTACCGGTTGTGATATCGCAACGCGATTATC
>JBILJP010000515.1:0-2962 GCA_044377135.1 Fluviicola sp. | reverse complement strand
GCTGGTAAAATTTACCGCATCAATCCTACAACCAATGCGTTTTACCTTTTAACGAGCAATTTACCTGCCGCACCAAATGGAATTATCTATGACGACGCCAATGAACGTTGCTTGTTTGTGAATTGGGGATCAAACGCAAAAATCAAAGCGATGAGTATTTTATCGCCTTACACGGTAACAGATGTCATGTCAACTTCGCTGGGAAATTGTGATGGGATCAGCCGCGATCAATACGGAGCTTATTATGTGACTGCATGGAGCAACAATCGGTTGAATCGTGTGAATGCCGATTTTAGCGGTTCTCCAACAGCTTTGTCAACTGCGCTTTCCTCTCCGGCGGATATTGATATTAAACTTGATGTAATCGATACAGTTGGTGTGCCAAATACGGGTTCTAATACAGTGGTTTATATTCCGTTGGCAAGTTCTGCCGGAATTGATGAAACACAACTGGCGCAACCAACACTCCATTTTTTCTACAATGCAACACATGAAGTTGGAATAGTGGATGTCGTATTGTCAACGCAAGATCAAGTAGCTATTATGGTTCATGACTTGAATGGAAAAGTGCTGTTCAACGAAACGAAAACACCTGAATTTTCCGGAAAGAACTATTTTGAATTGCCGTTGGGCGAATTGCAGAAAGGAACATATATTCTTTCCGTTCAGCAGAGAAATTGGTCGGCGAGTAAGAAATGGACGTACTAAGTGAATTATCAATTTATGAATTATCAATTATAAAGAGGGCAACACTTAATAATTTATAATTTGATCATTCATAATTAATTACTGGCAAATCAACGTATCAAAATGCGGCGAATAGCCTGCCCAAACGCCTTGTGCTCCTCCAATGATATTGGTCGGAATCATCGTTGGAGACGCAAACGGATTACCGGTTGTTTGTAATTGCAGGTATTTTTTCTCTAAGAACTCAAACACGTCCGAATCCAGCTTTGAGAGTTTGATCACTACTGTATCGCCGATTCCATAATATCCGCGCTGATCATCAGGGATTTCTTCCGGATAATTCAACGGATTTTCAAACGCAAAGTCGAAGGTTTTTCCATCAATGAATTCATCGTCCCAAACCGGCGCAAATGTGGTTTTAAACGCATTGTCTTTTGGCTGACCGCTTTCTCCGATATCCAAACGTTTTACTTCCCACAAATAAGCATCGTATTGCCCCGGAGGATCAGACAATTCTGCCCACGAAAACCCAAATCCGGTTGGTGCATCTTCATCTTGTTGCCAATAAACACTGTTGAGAGCTGTCGGTTGAAGAATTTTTGTGGTAGATGTATAGGTTTTGCCTTCAAACTGCACGGTCAGCGAATAGGTTTTACCCACTTCGCCCCAAATGGCTGTGTTGAACGTTGTATAGGCACAAATGTGGTAATTGGGCAATTCATTAACCGGAATACCGAAAAGCGTGGCGGCTAATTCTTCTGTTCCCGGAGGAAGATTGTCTGAACAAATTTCATCCAACACAACAGATGTGTCGCCATTGCTTACCGTGACCACAGCGCCCGAAACAAAACCGTTGAGGTAAGCATTGAGGTCGGTTGGTGCGTAAATATCTTTGGTTTTTGATAGAATAACCAACGGTGGCTGATCGGTTTCTATCCGTCCGTCAATCACCAATTGCTCTTCATATCCCGGAATATCAATCTTCACTTCTTTGGTACAAGAAGCGAGGAACAGAACCACACATGCGAAAAAAAGAATCCGTCTCATAACTTAAAATTCAAAGTTCCAGGTTACACTTGGTATAATGGGAAACAACGATACTTGTTTGACCGAGATTTTAAAATCGCCGCTCAGCAAGCTTCCTTTGTTGTCAATATACAAGAAATAAGGGTTGGCCCGGTTGTAAATATTGTAAACCGAAATATTCACGTTTTGGCGGAAACGTCTTTTGACTTCAGTTGTTTTGCCTGTTGTTTTGTCGGTCACAGTTTTAGTTGGACTATCATACCAAGTTGCAGAAAGGTCCAAACGGTGATACGGCGCCATTCGCGTAGAATTGCGATTTCCGTAATTGAAAAGCAAATCCTGGTTTTGGGTATACCAACTGGTAGGAAGGGTTAAGGTATTTCCGGTTGCGTAAATAAATGACATTCCGAAAGTCCAGTGCGGATTGAGTTCGTAGGTTCCTACAACGGTTAAATCATGCCGGCGGTCGTATTTGGCAGGAAACACATCGGGTTGTAAATCGGGAAAATAACGTTCTGTTTTGGCCCAGGTATAACCGATCCATCCGGTGAGTTTCCCGAAAACGCGTTTGATGAAAAATTCGGCTCCGTAGCTCCAACCTTTTCCGAACGTAAGCAAGTTGTCGGTATTGTCGCTCACGTTATCGCCCGGCAATGCACCTTGTTTGTACTCAATAAGGTTGTTCATGTGTTTGTAATACACTTCAACCGAGGTTTCCCAACGTCCTTCTTTAAAATCGCGGAAATAACCCAAACTGGCTTGCCACCCTTTTTGCGGTTTGGCAATGTCGGTACTCGGATACCAAATATCGGTGGGCAACGAAACGGCACTCAAACTGGTAAGGTGAACGTACTGATTGTTGTACATGTAGCCGAATTTGATCGAACTTTTGTCTTTCATCAAAATTCGTCCGGTAACTCGTGGTTCCAAACCGTTGTAAAACTGAATCACGTCACCTTTTGAATATTGAATGGTGCTATCTGAAGCACTTCCGATTTCTTTGATAAAACGGGTAAACGGTCCGGTGAATTGGTACATACTGTAACGCAAACCTACATTTACACGAATGTATTCATTGATGTCAAATTCATCCAACGCATAAATTGCCGATTCGTGACTGTATAGTTTTTGCGCCAACCCGGTATCAAACACTGTTTCTCCTTGTTTGGCCGAAACACTTACAGGTGTGAAGGTATGATACACATAATCGGCTCCCCATTTGATGCGGTGACGGGCGCTGGGGAAGTAT
>JBILJP010000164.1:0-10421 GCA_044377135.1 Fluviicola sp. | reverse complement strand
TGCTCTGTGAAGACGGTAAAGCTTTAAAACGTAATTTTGAATCCATATATGGTGTAAGCACCATGAATTTACAAAATTCCTGGACCATATTAAAAGAGGCTGCCTAACTTTTTAGACAGCCTCTTTTTGTGGGGGAAAACTTCTTTTGCTAAACCAAATCAGCCTCCTCTCCGCCTCAGGAAGGGTTGACGCTTACGCCGAAGCTTGTGCCACCGCTAAAGCTATGGCGACATGCGGTCAGCGCAGGTGCTGAGGAGGGTGGCAATCCCAAAACAACAAACCACACATATCTTTTTTCAGAAATCCGCAAAGGAAGTACCGGATGAATAAATTCGCTATTCCCATTCTTTCGGAAAGAGAAATCCTTCATTCGGAAGGTTGACAAGTTGTTTGGGAAAAGTTATTTTGAGTTGAACAGGAAAGGAGGGAGATTTAAGCGAATATGAGGCAATCACAAGGAATAAATCAGTTGAAAATTCAGTATTTATACGGTTGTGTATCTCAACTATTCTTGCTTCTTTGTGGCACTATTTACGAACGATACGCAACACTATTCTACAAACACTCATGAATCTTAAAAACAACGAACGAACCGGTTGAAAAACGATGGGAGTTCGAGCGAAATAATTTGAAAAAATGCAACACGAAACAAAAATAAATTGCCCGAATTGCGGCAGTCCAATTGATGTGGAAGATTTATTGGCACATCGATTAGAAGAAGAGCTAAAGAAAAAATATGCTGCTCAATTTGCGGAGGATCAGAAAAAACATACGGCTGAACTCGAAGCGCTCAACAAAGAGAAAGAAGCGTTTGAATTGAAAAAGAAGCAGGAAAACGAACTCTTTCAGGATCGGTTAGACAAACAACTGAAGGAAGAACGGAAACTGTTGGAAGAAAAACTGAAGAAGAAGCTAACAGAAGAACAAAGCGATCAACTTGCTGCTTTGCAAAAGGAATTGAATGAAAAATCGGAACAGGTAAAAGAACTCAATAAAAGTAAGGCGGAAATTGAGCGTCTTAAGCGAGAGAAGGACGAAGTGAAGGGCATCGCGGAGGCGGAAGCTCAGAAAAAACTGACCGATCAGCTTGTGCTTGAAAAGGAAAAAATTAAAAAGGCAGAAGAGGATAAGAATGAACTGCGTGTAAAAGAACTCCAAAAGCAATTAGAAGACCAGAAACGTCTAACAGAGGAAATGAAACGTAAACAAGAACAAGGCTCAATGCAAATGCAGGGAGAAGTTCAGGAACTAGCCATTGAAGAATGGCTCGCGATTCAATTTCCGTTGGATACAATTGAGGAAATCAAAAAAGGCGTACGTGGTGGTGATTGCATTCAAATTGTTAATACCCGAGCTGCTCAAAACTGTGGCAAGATTTACTACGAGAGTAAACGCACCAAGGATTTCCAACCCGCCTGGATTGAAAAATTCAAAGCTGATATGCGCGAAAAAGGAGCAGATGTTGGTGTTTTGGTAACGGAGGCAATGCCTGCGGATATGGAACGTATGGGAATCAAAAACGGTGTTTGGGTTTGTACGTATGATGAATTTAAAGGTCTCTGTTCGGTGTTGCGCGAATCTATCATTCAAGTTAGCAATGCTCTCAGCGCACAAGAAAACCGTGGCGATAAAATGCACATGCTCTATGATTTTCTAACCAGCAATACATTCCGCATGCAGGTGGAAGCTATCGTAGAAGGGTTTAAAGCAATGAAAGATGGCTTGGAAACTGAAAAACGATCCATGCAACGCATTTGGAAAGAACGCGAAAAACAAATTGACAAAGTCATTACCAACACCATTGACATGTATGGCTCCATTCGCGGAATTGCCGGCAATGCGGTGCAATCGGTAAAAGCGTTAGAGTTGGATCAGTCGACTGATGAGTAGGAAAGAGAGTGTTTATTTCAAAATCAGTAACGATTTGGAAGAGGAAGTTGTCATTGTAAAATAATAGGGCAATATGAATATATTAAATGTAAATCTTGAAAACTGTTACGGGATACCCAAATTGAACCACGAATTTGACTTCACAAAATTTGGAACACATCTTATTTACGCTTCCAATGGGGTAATGAAAACTTCTTTCGCAAATACTTTTCAAGCAATTGAGAAAGACCAATCCCCTAGAGATAGAATTTACAACAAGCCTCCCGTTTGCGATATTACATTTGATGGTTTACCCATTGATAAGAATTGTATTTGCGTTATTAAATCTTTTGAAAGTGTTGACACATCGGAAAGCCAAAGTCGGCTATTGGTCGATTCAGAAACAAAAGAAGAGTATGATAGTATTTATCGCGATATAAATGATAAAAAACAAAAACTCATTGTAGATCTAAATAAATTAAGTGGGGTAAAGAAAGACGATTTAGAACGGACCTTATTAACTGATTTTAGCGTAGGTAATTTCTTCGAGTTACTTAAAAAAGAGACTTCAGAATTTTCTGGGATTGACTACACAAACTTAAAGTATATTGATCTTTTCAATGCAGATGTACTCGCATTCTTAAATAAACCTAATGTTAAGTCCGACATACAAGAGTATGTAAAGGAATATAATAAACTTTTAGATGAATCAACCATTTTCTCAAAAGGCGTTTTTAATCCAGCAAAAGCAGATAGTGTTATCAATGCTTTGAAAGAATCCAACTTTTTTCCAGCAGGACACAAGGTAAGGCTTAATGGTGTCGAATCTGAATTTGATGATTATGAGAAACTAAGGTCTAGACTGCTTGAGGAAAGAAAATCTATATTGGAGAATCCTAAACTACTGTCGATTGAGAAAGAAATAAAAAAGGTTGCTGTATTTAAGTTTCAAGAAAAATTAGAGAAAGATCATTTTACAGCAGAACTGTCTGATATTGCGAAATTCAAATGTAATGTTTGGAGATCTTATCTAATTCAAAAAAAATGGTTAGTAGATGAGTTGATTTTGGCATTCGAATTGGGTAAACAAAGACTCAAGGAAATAGAAGATTTGGCAGCTGAGCAAACTACTGCTTGGGATGTCGTTGTTGGAACTTTTAATGACCGTTTCTTCGTTCCTTTTAAAGCCTCAATTACAAATAAGTCTGGAACGATTTTGGGTAAATCAGTTCCAATTATCTCTTTTAAATTCAAAGATGAAATTACAGGAAAGGAAGTTGTATTGAGTGAAAGTGAGCTTGGACAGAAAGACATTCTTAGTCAAGGTGAAAAAAGAGCTATGTATCTGATGAATATTATTTTCAAACTAGAAGATCATAAGAAATCAGGACAAAATAAGCTCTACATAATTGACGACATAGCGGACTCATTCGACTATAAAAATAAATATGCAATAATTCAATACCTTGATGAAATAAGTGAATCGATAAACTCTCGTCAAATAATATTAACTCACAACTACGATTTTTTCAGAACAATACAAGGTAGAATATTATCAAACAGACATCGTCGGACAAATTCGTTTATTGCTGAAAGAATAGAGAACGAAATAATCTTAGTAGGTAATGGAAATAAGATTCAAGTTAATCCTTTTGAGGAATGGATTAAGACAATAAATGATGCTGAATCGCTGCTAGCCACCTTACCATTTGTAAGAAATCTTTTAGAATTTAAGGGTAATGCATTTAAAGACAAATTTACATTATTGACGGAGTTACTTCATCATAAACCAAATAGTTCTTCAATTACCATGGGAGTAATTCGCCCTGTTTTAATAGAAACGATATCAAATAATTGCGAAACTTGGGATGATTCAGAAAACATTGTTCAACTTTTTGAAACAAGTTGGGATAAAATTGTAGATGAGCCAATTATTGCCGGAATGGATCTAAGAAAAAAAGTTATCTTATCTATTGGAATACGAATAAAGGCCGAAAGATATATCCTTACGAAAATTACAGACACAACTCCAATTGGTAATTTCCAAACCGCCGAGTTATTCAAACGCTTTAAAAGCGAATTTCAATTAACTCATCCTGAACATATAAAAACGCTAGACAGGGTCAACTTACTTACACCAGAAAACATTCATTTGAATTCCTTCATGTTTGAACCTATTTTGGATTTGTCTATGGATCATTTGAAACAGTTATATAATGATGTTATTAGTTTGACATAATTAACACGAGAGATCGTTTTAATAAACACAATAATCCCAATCCCATTTCCCCCATGCTATCAGACATCCAAACAATCATCAATCACCACCATAAAGACCACGCAACCAAAGCCTCCCGCTTTAACCTGTTTGAAGTCCTGCGCATTACTTCCGATGAAGTACGCTTGCATTCGCGGTTGCTGGCTGAGTTGCTTGATCCGAAAGGAGCACACGACCAAGGAACCGCATTATTAGACTTGTTTCTAGACCATTGCGGGTGTAACGCCATTTTTCCGGATACGAGTAGAGTGCGTGTATTAGTGGAGCATTATTTAGGTGTAACTACTCCAACAAGTGGCGGGCGAATTGACTTACTACTCATCGACGACCAACAAAATGCGGTGATCATTGAAAACAAGATTTTTGCCGGAGATCAGGAAAACCAATTGCTCCGCTACACTCATTTCGGTAATCAACTTGCCTCTAGAGGAGGAACATATCAATTAGTGTATCTCACGCTTCATGGAACTCCGGCTAGTGATAAGTCAACAGGAAAAACACTGAAAGAAGATGATTACAGCACCATTGCTTACGCACAACAAATTCGGCAATGGCTGGGTGACGCTATCACTCAATTTCAACACGTTCCAAAACTGGCTATAGCTTTAGAACATTATCAACAACTTATTGAACGATTAACAGGACAAAATATGAATCATGCATTAGAACAAGAAATAGCTGAACGCATCATCCAAGACGGACAATCTTTTGAAACGGCAAAAGCAATTGCCAATACACTTGGTGCGGCAAAACAACGCTTATTGAGTCAGTTCGGAGATGATCTTGCTAAGCGGATTGTCTCAACTTTTGAAGGAAGTCATGTTGAACAATCCAAACATTTCGGGGCAAAATGGCAGGGTCTGGAACTCTTCTTCGGCGAATCCGGAGATGTTGATAACCGCAATGCACACATTCGTTTTTCATTTCTAAGTGATTTCAATGATTGTTATATTGAGATTCACCCGGGATTGTCGGAAATGGAATCGATTGAAAAAAACCATTTGAAGCGAGTTGAATACTCAACACGACTTTCAGATCATTTTTCAGGCCCTAAAATGAAGGTTCAAAACACAGAAAAGTACTGGCAAGGTGAATGGGTATGTCGTTACTTTAAACTCGACGACCGGTTTACGGATTTGATTGATCATTATGAAATGGTAATGGATGAGGTGCTTACTGATTTAAAAATCATTTATAATGCTTTTGTTCAATTGCAACAACAATTCACGGATTAAATTCATAATTTCCAACCCCATTATTACTGAACAAACACTACGCATGAAAACACTACTATTCACAACTTTGGCAATCTTGCCGTTTTTCTCTTTAAGCCAACAAACGCTGGTTGATGTAACCGATCAAACCATCAAAATTGGTGGTATGAAAGAAGAGATCTTGTATTTCGGTTTTGAAGAAGGCGATCAGATTGTTTTGAATTTTGAGGAAATAGATGGAAAAGAACTCAAAGAAATAGAAGTGTTGGAGTACCCAAGTGTATCCAAATACTCTGACTTTAAAGTTTCGAATGTGGTGGATAAAACCATCCGTACAACCCATAAATCGATCTATGCATTTCGCTTTTACAATGGAGCGGTGAGTGGTCGCATTTGCAAGATTCGTATTCACCGCATTCCGGCCAATGAGCAAACCAAAGACTTCAATTCGGCGGTTATCTGGGTGACCAAACAAGACACCACCTGGAACACCTATACAAAAGACGTGATTGTTGGCTACGATACGACCTATAAAGAAGTTACAAAAAAAGAACTCGTTAAAACCGAATTGAAGGAAGAAATCTTGTTTGACAAGATGCAAAAAGTGCATTCACAAACAAATGAAAACGGTAACAAAACCTGGGTCTTTTTTACACTTCCGCAAAATCAGCCATTCGGCTATGAAACCAAAAAGGTTGTTTCGTGGGCATACTGGGTAGGCGTAGGCGAAGAAGCCAATAATGCGTGGAAGAAAAATGTGCAGGCTATTTCCGGAATTGTGCAGGCAGTTGCAACGTATTACACAACACCTTTGGGCGGGCATTTGGCAGGACATCTTACTAGCTTGGTGCTTCCGCAATCCGGAGAAGATGTCATTTACGCATTAGTGAATGAGGAAAACAAGAACCTGTTTATGGGTGGTTATACCTATTCTGCTTGGGATCATGGAAAAGGAATTGCTTCCTATAAGAAGTTCACCGATCCCGGATTGTGTTCGGGAAAATTCTATGTGGTGATGGCAAATGATAATTATACACTTGGTATAGATGTTTCGGTCAAAGTCTCCGCGATGATCGAGATCAACACCTATGAAGATAAAAACTACACAGAAGAGCACGTTAAACCGCGCTACGAGAAAAAGATCTTTTCAGACCCGATCATAAAAACAAATCAAGTACCCGTTTTTGGGAAATGATTGTTCTTTAACAAGTCCGCTTGAAACTGACACGTTTTTTTAAAAAGCTTTCCACCATATCATGTCCGTCCTGTAGGGACGTGATAGCGTAACATAGAAATCATCACTACTGCCTTTGCCCCATCGGGGCAAGATATAACATTTCTAATGTCTCACCCCGATGGGGTGATGGGATCATAGGAGAGTCTGGTATTACCATATCCCGTCCCTACGGGACAATGTCATTAAGTTAAGCACGAAATAATATGTATGTCACACAAACAACCATTTTTCAAAATAGCACAAGGAAAGCAGTAATAGTTTGCCACAGATCATCCTTAGGCTGACACATGCCGCAGATTTTCACAGATATTGGACTATACGCTAGCGTATAGTCTTCTAATTGCACCATGTATTTCATCTGTGAAAATCCGTGCAATCTGTGGCAAAATCAAAAAAAGAATCGTCAAACAAGTTGAATTTCTGTATGCAGTTCAATTGCTTTACCCAATCATACTATACTCAAGTGCGAGTTTATCCCTTAACTTAATGACATTGCCCTACGGGACGATGGTTGATTTATACAGAAGGTAACTCACCCCATCACAGCCCCCTCCAACTCTCCATACCCAAACCCCGTCTTCACCAACTCTAACTTTTGAAAGTCGTTTCTAAAACTCCCTTTTGCACGACCAGAGAGGGGAGTTTTATTTTTATAACTGAATTATAAATTAAGAGGAGAACCCTAATTGGCATTAAGTAACGATTGTAGAAAACAAGATGAAGTTAAACGCAATGGAACCCCTGTTTGAGCTCAGTCATCGGTTATCCTCTTCGAGGATAATCGCTAATGATCCGACCTAAGGCGGACGAGTTGGGGTGAGGTAGATTAACGAGCCGGAGTTCTCAAGATTGGGACTTACAGCCTTGACTTTTTGGTTCTTTTGTGTCAAGACAAAAGAACAATAACTAAGCGGAACATAGTGAAGCCCAAGCAAGGCATTTGAAAGTCATTTCGAGAACACTTCTTTTACCGCCCCTTCCAACTCCTCATACTCAAACGCAAACCCCGTTTTTACCAACTTCGCGTTCGAGGTTTTTAGCCCTTTCAGCACCATTACCGACAGACTTCCCAACACCAGTTTCATGATAAAAGCCGGCGCTTTTGGCAGCCAGATCTTTTTGCCCAACGCTTTGGCAATGGCGCGCGTCAATGTAGCATTATCGGTATTGCCGGCGTTGGCATGGTAAACGCCCGAGAGGTTGTTTGTCAGTGTCCAGTCGAAGACGCGGATGAGGTCGTGGATGTGAATCCAGGGAACGGCTTGTGTGCCCGAACCGAGAATGGCGCCGAAGCCCATGCGAATTGGTTTGGCAATGGTAGGAATGGCGCCGCCTTTTCCGGAGATCACTACGCTGATGCGGATTTTGGTAACCGGACATTTTTCGGCAAAACGGTCGGCAGCGGCTTCCCATTCGCGGGTTATTTCCGACAACAAATCGGTGCCAAACGGATCGGTTTCTACGTAGGTTTTGGTGTCGTCTTCAAAACCATAGCACACCGCGCCCGAAGCCGATAGGTAGTGCTTCAACGTTGGCGACGATTGAGCGTGTTGCCACAAACAAGCAGTGGTTTCCACGCGCGAGTCAAACAACTCCTTTATTCTGCTTTTGGTCCAGCGTTTATCGGCAATGCCGGCCCCGCACAAGTTCACCAACACGGTAACACCTTCCAAGGCTGCCGCATCCAAAGCCGAAGTCTGCGGATTCCAGTGATAATGCCCCATTGGCGCATTGGATGCTTTTCGGGTGAGCAAGCGAACCGAGTGTCCTTGTTGTTGCCAGTAAGAACTCAATTGCTGACCGATTAAACCGGTTCCTCCGGCGATGAGAATCGTTTCCATAATTAGATTAACAAGTAGAATGACCGAAGAGTTCAGCTCCCGGACGCACTAAATTGACGATAAATCGCGTCCACTATTGTTATATTCCTGTTACTTTTACAAACCGATTGCATTTAGTCAAAAAAATGAAGCGTATGTTAAAGTATATTTTCCCTGTATTGTTGGTGCTCACTGCTTGTGGCGGTGCGGAAGAAAAGAAAACTCCGACGGAAAAAACCGAAGCGCCGAAAGTAGTTGTGAGTTTCGAAAACGAAGCCGAAATGGACGAACGTGTGGTTGAAATTGACGCCATTGTGACGCAGGTTGGCATGACCGCCAGTTCGCTTTATTACTCCAAAGGCGAATCCGGTGAAAGCATTCAGGTAGACGGTCATTTAAACGCCGACAACCAAATCCTCAAAATCGAAGAGTTTTTCAGCGACGGAAACGGAAAGAGTAGTGGTCGCCGTATGTATTACCTCAACGAAGGCAAACCTTTTGTAACCGTAGAACAGTTTGATGATGTAACGGGAACCAAAGCGCAATTCGTTGACCGCATTTCGTACTACGATGCCAACGGCAAAGTGATCAAAACCAAAGAACGCAAAGGCGATTACCAGGAAGTGGTTGAAACCATGAAATACAAACCGGTTGGTTTAGCGGGAATCACCATGGATCGTGCCATGCGCGCCATCAATCAGCAAAAAGAATTTGAAACCACGTTTCAGGGATTCATCGATCAGGATATCTTCACGTACATGAGCGTGGGCGAAAAGAAAGCCGACGGTTTCCGTAGCGCTATCCGTTGCGATTTCAAAGATCCGCTCATCAACGATCTGAAAAACGACCAAAAAGGAAACATTGGCAGAAAACTGTTGGTCAACTTTCAAAAACACACCGACGAAACAGGTTTTGAGTTTCAGGTGTATACCGGCGGGAAGTTTGCGGATGAGTAGTAACTGAGTGCTTAATTTTTGATGTTGAATTTTTGATGAGGTGTACTTAAGTATTAGAATCCTCCTTCAAAAGCCCAACTTTATTGTGTCGTATGAACCAAAATTCTGACAGCAGCCCTCATCGAACATCAAAAATCAAGCATTCAACATCATAAAGTATGAGTAAGTACCTCCCAAAAGAAGACCTGGTTTTTTTCTCGCCCTTGAAAAAGGAAGAAGTGCTTCATCGGTTGGCCGATATACTGGAACCCGAGAAGATATTCCGGATTCGGTTTTTGGGGTTGGGTCGTCAAGCCGAGAAGTTTTACGAAGGCTCGATAACGAACGATTCATTTGACATGAGGCGTATTATCGGGTACAAAAATTCGTTCCTCCCGAAAATAAGCGGAACTTTAGAAGATACGAGCGGCGGTAGCCTCGTCCATGTGAAAATGAGACTTCAGGTTTTTGTGCTGATCTTTATGATTGTTTGGATGAGTTTGGTAGGACTTGCCGCAGTAATTTGCACAATGGTTTTAATCAAATCAACCGTCTTCGAACCATTTTTGTTGATTCCGATCGGAATGTTTGTATTCGGATACGCGTTATCTATGGGTGCTTTTAAGTACGAAAGCGGGAGCACGAAAGAAGATTTGAAGCAATTTTTTGAGGCAACGATAGAATGATGTTTGATGCTGAATGTTTGATTTTTGATGGGTTTTTACTTGGTACCAAAACCTCTTTCAAAACCTGAATTGAGTAATGTTGGATAAAATTGAATATTGACCAAGAATCCCATTCAACATTAAGCATTCAACATCAAGCATTCAAAATTGCTTACAATTTTGACAGTTCGTCCTTCAAGTAATCAATCACACGAATTTCCATCGGGTCGCCGTTTTTCAGATCAGAAAGGTACAACGAAGCCCAATCAACCAGGTGAATGAGGTACAAACTGCGCTCGATCTGATTGGAGCCTTTGGCGTGTGAAATATGAATCTGTTTGGTTTTGGCGCTTACCAACTCAACCGAAATGTCAAAACGACGTTGGTTGCGTGGCGATAAATC
>JBILJP010000514.1:0-2966 GCA_044377135.1 Fluviicola sp. | reverse complement strand
GCTTTTAGAAATACTTTGTTGCGCCGAATAACCTCCCACGATTCTTTTGAAATACCGGAAGTATTGCCCGAGAGATACATTTTTTCGCCAACCTCAATTTCTTCATATTCCAGTTGTGCTCCTGCTGCTTTTAGAATGCGAAGCGTAGCATCCATGATTTCCGGCCCGATGCCATCTCCTTTTGCAATGGTGATTGTTGTCATACCTTCGTTTTAAGATTCTGGCAAAATTCACGAGAATTAATTATATATTTTTATTTATAGTTATTATGAAAAACATAAAAATTCTTTATAGTTTTGAATCAACTTATTGTTGAATTGGTAGTTACAGCTAATTGGAAACAGTTGGTTGCTATGAAACTTCAATTTTAAAACCATTCCGTTTCAATATGAACTATACATTACACCAGTTACAGGTTTTTTTGAAAATAACGCAAACGCAAAGTATTACAAAAGCTGCCATTGAGTTGCATCTTACACAACCGGCAGTTTCCATTCAACTGAAAAATTTTCAGGATCAATTTGATATTCCGCTCACCGAAATTCAAGGAAGGAAATTGTATGTGACCGATTTCGGTAACGAAATAGCCATAGCAGCCGAGCGTATTCTCAATGAAGTGCATGCGATCAATTACAAGACGTTGGCCTATAAAGGACAATTATCCGGACGGTTAAAAATTTCAGTTGTTTCAACCGGAAAATACATCATTCCCTATTTTCTTTCTGATTTTGTGAAATTGCATCCCGGAATAGAATTGATGCTCGATGTGACCAATAAATCGCGCGTAATAGAAAGTTTGGAAAAAAACGAAGTTGATTTCTCACTGGTTTCAATCTTACCGAAACACTTACAAATCGACAATGAAGAATTATTGGAAAACAAGCTCTTTTTTGTTGGAAACACAGATGCAGCAACCAATCGAACGATAAAAAAAGTAGCTGATCTGGTGAATGTACCGCTGATATTTCGTGAAGAAGGTTCGGGCACCCGATCAATCATGGAACTTTTTCTTGAACAGAACCAAATTACCAATACTAAAAAAATGGAATTAACTTCTAATGAAGCTGTTAAGCAAGCGGTTATTGCCGGTTTGGGCTGTTCAATTATGCCGTTAATAGGTCTACGACAAGAGCTCACGAACAACGAATTACACATTCTGCCATTGAAAGGATTACCGATCACTTCTATGTGGAATTTGATTTGGCTGAAAAACAAGCGATTTTCGCCGGTTGCAGAAGCATATTTGTCTTACGTCAGGCTCCAAAAGCAGCAAATTGTGTCAGACAAGTTCAATTGGTACGATAAACACTAAAATCAGCCAAGTCTTCTGTTTATTATTGGTTTTGTTTATCTCAACTCAAGTTGTTATTTTTAAGAGATGAAACAAGTCATCCTGATAATTTTCCTAAGTTGTGTTTCGCTGCTTCACGGGCAAACGGAAGATAGTATTCCACCGAAAAATAAAGCGATTATCGATACCGTTCTTCGGTATGGAGAAGCTATTTCACCGACCTACCAGGATGCAGTTTGCACCGAGTTTGTAATCGGAGTATTGAAGCATTTTATCACACTCACAAAAGAAGATATTGTCAATATCCGTATCGATCAACCGCGAAAAAGCATTGAAGATGTGTATCAGCAAATGGAAAACGGTTCTCCCTTTCCAAAAGGAGTGGTGTATGCGTTGACCAACAATGGAAAAGGACAGGCGATCACGAATCTCAATGAAGTAAAACCCGGTGATTTTGTGCAGTTTTGGTATTACCGTTCGTGGGGACATTGCGGTATTGTAGAGCACATCGATTTGGAGCATAAAGTGCTTTATTTGTATTCGTCTTTTCCGAGTACCGATGGTTATGGCATTCAACCGTTTGACATGCCGGAATATTGTTATTTCGTTCGATTGAAATGAGATTTATGAGAAAATTGAGTGTAGGATTGTTGGTTGGTCTTTTGGCGGTATTGTTCAATTCATGCGACGATGGTAAAACAACGTTTCAGGTACGGTTTGAGGATGGTTTTCAATTGGATGGATCTCAGTATGTAATGCTCAATGGTGAAATGGTGGGCACAATAGGCGATCTGACATTGGACAAAAATTACAAAGCGCTGGTAAGTGTTACAATCGACGCGCCTTACCAAATTCCGGTTGACTCTCGCTTTCAATTATCGAGTCGTGATATTTTAACCAAGATGATCGTTATTACACCCGGAAAATCGCACCGTTATATAAAGGAAGGAGCTATTGTTGACGGTTTTGGTGTATCAGCCAATGATCCAATAGAGCGGTTGAAAGGGAACGGAAAAGACATGCTCAAAGACTTTATTCATATTCTGGAAACGATCGATAGCCTTCGAACAGATAGCCTATAACCGTCTCAAAAACAATTTTCTAGCACGGCTTTCATCAAATCTCGGGAATTGGTGTAATTTTGCCCGTTTAAGTACCTAAAATAAGAGTTTCGTGAGACGTTTTTTCCGCAGTAAATGGTTTAAAATCCCCATGTACACCTTTACAATCCTGTTTGCATTGATCGGTTTTTTTCTAACCGGTTCGTTCATTGCAATCAAACTGGGATGGACCAATGAAGCAGGCGCGGTTGATGCCAATAGTCGCTACTTTCAAGAAATTCACGACAAATACAACCAAGGTTTTGAGGTCGATAGCGTGAAAATGGTGAAGTACCGTTACGAAGCGCTCAACCGCATCATTGTGTTGAATGATTTTCACCCGAAAAATGCCCAATACATCCTCAGTGTTTTGGAGCAAAATGGCGATGAACGCGAAGTTTTGCGCATGCTCGATGCCGTAGATTTGCAACTGAAAGAAAACAAAGCTTATCAAAAAGCGGTAGGTGAACTCAAATCAAAACAACGTGCGCAAAAACAGAAAGTAAGCGGTTTAAGTGTGTTTGAATGGATGAACATTTCCGAATGGCAGGATTTTAAAATTGCCGTTGCCAAAG
>JBILJP010000163.1:0-10443 GCA_044377135.1 Fluviicola sp. | reverse complement strand
GCAGTCAATCGTTCAATTGCATCATTGATCTCGGTTTTATTGATTCCGCTAGTTGGACGCAATACCAATCCTGCCGCGCCGGCGTAAACAACCATAGAAACCCGATCTTGTTCACGCAATTGATCTACAAGCAAATAAAGTCCTGATTTGAGCAAATCCAGTTTATCCGGACTTTGCATGGAACCCGATACATCGATCAGAAAAACCAGGTTATTGGCCGGTGCGTTTTTTAAATCGATGTTCTTTCCTTGTAAACCAATGGTAAAAAGCTGATGCCCTTCATTCCACGGACAAGAGGTATAGGCGGTATGAAAAGCAACAGGTTGATTGTTTTGCGGTTCGGGGTAATCGTAGGTAAAGTAATTGATCATTTCCTCAATGCGCACAGCATCTTTTGGTGGAAGGCTCCCTTGATTGATAAAACGGCGCACATTGCTATACGAAGCTTTATCTACGTCGATACTAAAAGTAGAAAGAGGCGCTCTGGTTACTGCTTTGAACGGATTTTCATCAAATTCATCGTACGATTCGGTGTTGTGTTCTTTAGTCTTATTCAATTTAACCAACTTTGTTGCTAACCCCGATTGCCGCATAGTTACTATTTGAACTTCCTCTAGGATTTGCTGACTGTTTTCCAGTTTCACTTCCACAAAAGTGATCTTTCCGGCCTCTACTTTAATGGAAGAACTAATTTTTGTTTCATATCCTACGGCAGCTACTTTAATGGTGTATTCTCCAGGAGTGAGGTTTGTAAACGAGAATTTACCGTCGATATCGGTTGTAGTTCCTTTATTGAAATTACCATCAGCACCAGCTATTAAAACATTTACAAATACAACTGTTTCACCTGTACTACTTTCAATACATGTACCGTTAATTGATCCGAATTGTCCAAAGGAAAAACTCGTCAACAATAAGAAGAGCGAAAAGATTATTTTAGTCATGGTAGTTGAATTTGTTTGATTAGTGATGCAAAGGAACTGCGATTTCCATAAATGGATTACACAACTATGTTAAGAATTTGAAAACAACTAGTTAAATGAGGCTTTCGGTGATTGAGAGCAGGGATGAAACTCCAAGTTTTACTGATAAAGAAGAAGTGATGTTGTGAAAGGTAATTCCGAAAAAAAAAGACAAAAAAAGAGGGGTAAGCTACTTCTATCGCACCGCTACAACCTCTTACCTTTGCTACGTTCCCGTCCTGGAGGAGTCAGAGGGAGCTGGTCGTAGAAGACTTACCCCAGCCGCAAAAATAGTCATTTATTCCAAAAACGGAAGCGGGAAGCTGAAAGTTTAGTAAAAAACAAGAAATACGAGCCGAAAGCGTCATTTAAAACCGATGTAAAAATCATCGATGTTGCTTGAAATCAATGATTTGATCAATTTAACCGGAGTTTTGCTAATTCATTGAAACTTATCCTCAAGTAATCCGTAAATTCACCGCGCTCGTTAAATAACGTTCAATGAAGTTAAATTTCCTACTATTACTTTTGCTACCATTCGGCTTGTTCGGTCAAAAAGACACGATCAATGTAACCGACTCTCTCGGTCATAAACAAGGTCATTGGGTTTATTTCGGTGGTGATTTCCCGAATTCAGGTGTGTCTTCTTCAGAGATTCTCGAAGAAGGTGATTTCATCGATAATCAACGAATTGGAATCTGGTACCGTTATGGAGCCGCCTCGCAAGTAAAAGCGGTGATGTTATTCCGTATCGATAAGAAAACAAAAAGCTCCGTACGCGACCAGTTTTACAATTATGCTTACCATGTAAACGGTCAACTGAAACGAAAACCAGTTGTAGGTGCTTGCCGCAGTATGAGCGATTATTTCGAATACGATGAAGCTGGTTTACTGAAAGAAGCAGAACAATTTGATAGTCTATGCAATACCAGCTACAAATTGCAACGCATTGAAAAAGGAGAGATGGATTCAATTTCGATTTTCATCATCGATCATAAATTTGAAGATCAAGTTGAAGCAATAGCCGAATTACCTAAAAACACGATTCACTTTGAACAAACAGGCGAGTTTTGCATCGATTACAACCATCAAACCTTTCAATTGGGGCATTTTGAAAAAGGTCAACTCATTGATGGGAGAGAATACCTGTTTGATGAAATGATGCGGGCACAGCGCGTGCGATTCTTTGAAAACGGAAAATTGGTAAAGACGGTGATGAAGAAGGGCGTTTAGGGGAAATGGATGCTTAATTTTGAATGTTTGATTTTGAATTGGAATGCGTTGAATACCTCAATTTTTCGTTCTGTTTTTCGAATCATCTTGGTGCCGTGTTTAAGCGTTTTCAGTTGGTGAGTTTCTAAGTTGATTTCCCAAACTCACAGAACTTAAGAAACTTAGAAACTCAATGAACAGCCCAACTCAAACACTCAACAAACTCAACTGAAAATCCCAGCCTTGTTTGGAACACAGTAAAACCAATTGTCCTCTGTAGAAGGAATTATCTTGTAGTAATTGAAATAATAAATCAACCGATAATTGCTCAAGTTGCACACCTTCCGAATCGTGGAAACGGATTTTTTCCTCAGAAGAGAAATCGTCTAAATACATTAAAGTTTCGCGCGAATTGGCCTGTAAGAGCTGTTTCCAATGCAATTGCGGCATCACGTCGGTCAAATCAGATTCTTGCTCCAATTTGCGCAATCGGCAATTCCAAATATGATGACTATTGATGATTTTCGAAGCCGCTAATCGGATTTCATCGGTTAACTCATCTTCCTTCGTTTCCAGAAAATCAGCCCATTGCAGGTTAAGCGCCAGATCGCGCTGTAACTTGTCAATGAAAAACGATTGAAACATAGTAGCTACACACTTAAAGTGCTTTCAACGAAGCGATAACGGCTGTAGGATCAGGATTATTGAACACAAAACTTCCTGCAACCAATGCGTCTGCTCCTGCAGCTACCAATTCGGCACCGGTAGTTGTGTTAACACCACCATCTACTTCAATCAATGCTTTAGAACCACTTGCGTGAATCATCGTTTTTAACTGACGTACTTTTTCAACGGCTTGTTGAATGAATTTTTGTCCGCCAAATCCTGGATTTACTGACATAATCAAGACCAAATCCAAATCGGCAATCACACTTTCTAACACATTTACAGGCGTGTGCGGATTCAATGCAACTCCGGCTTTCATTCCTGCTTCTTTGATACCGGCAATTGTTCGGTGCAAATGCGGACACACTTCGTAATGAACCGTAAGAATATCGGCTCCTGACTTGGCGAATTGCGCAATGTATTGATCCGGATTGGTGATCATGATGTGCACGTCCAACGGTTTTTCGGCCACCTTTTTCAACGCTTCGATGATGGGGAAACCGAATGAAATGTTGGGTACAAATACACCATCCATCACATCTACGTGAAACCAATCTGCCTGTGAGCGGTTGATGAGTTGAAAATCGCGCTCGAGGTTACCGAAATCGCATGATAGAATGGAAGGAGCAATGATCACTGACATAAAAACGTTTTAGTGGGCAAAGTTAGAAAGTTTTTAAGTTCGACAGTTCAACAAGTTTAGTAAGTTGTCAGTTCCTGAGTTTTTACGTTCTCAGTTAACTCAAACAACTTAGAAACTGAGTAAAATCAGGAACTCATTTCGCAAACCACTTCAAATAAGCCGCATCACGACCATAAATATCCGGGTGAAAAACAAGTTTACCATCCAATCCTGCGGCAACGGTAATGTAATCTACCTTAATCGGAACAGATTTCTTCAATCGAATGGAACGGTGTTGTTCTTTGTAGATCATCGAATCGAGGGAATCGCAGGTAATGCGCTGATCATCGCGACGCAAAATAAATCGCGCCAATGAATCGGGTAGGTTGCAACGAATACAGCCATGCGAATAGGAACGTACATCTGTACCGAATAATCCTTTGGAAGGCGTATCGTGCACATAAACACCAAACGGATTGGAGAATTCGAACTTAATGATTCCGAGTGAGTTCCATGTGCCAGGTTCCTGACGCACTTTATAAGGAAATGTGTTTTCAGGAATCTTTTTCCAATTCACCGAATACGGATCAACTTCCACATCTTTCTTAAACAATTTGTAGTGATTTTTCGCCAGATAACCAGGATTGCGTTTCAGCGCCGGCAAAATTTCCTTACTTGTAATGGAGTAGGGAACCGTCCAATAAGGGTAGGAAATGATGCTGGTGATTTTGGATTCGAGTTGCGGGGTTCTGGTATCGATTTTTCCTACCACAACGCGGTGTTGCGAGAGCAACGAATCATTGTAATACAAACGCAGCATGTATTCCGGAATGTTGATCCAGATATAACGATCCGGGAATTTTGTTCGCCAGCGCCAGCGTTCCATTGATAAAATCACGCGATCTACTTTGGTTTGTTCCGATTCTTCTAATGCTTTTCGGGTGTAATTGCCAATTACCGCATCCGGTTTCAAACCATTATCAACTTGAAATGCTTCCAATGCGTTTAAAAACACGGAATCAACGGCATCTTTTTCTAAATATCCTTTGTCAATGAGTGATTCCTTGGCGAGTTCATAACAACGCGCAGAATCTTCTTTCATGATTGGCAATTCAAACTTCTGAGCCGAAAACGACTTGTTGTAGGCTAAATCGAATAGTCCGACAGCCAGTTGTTTGTAATCGGTGCGGAAATCGCCCATTTGCGCAAACCAGGCTCCCCAATTAGAAACGGTATCCACTTGTTTGTCCCACTTGGTTTGGTGCGACCACGCCAAGGGTTTCATAGCGTGTTTTGCCGTATCGAGTAATCCGTTGTGTAAATCATTGGCTGCAAAACCAAGCTGGGCCGTGAGAATCAACTCCTTCGAAATCAGTTCTTTTTGGTTTTTGGTGGTCAATTTCCAACGATTGTTCGGAATTCCGATGCAATTCGGTTTACTGAGAATGGTATCCATTTTCTCACCTAAATCGGTCAAAGTAGAATCATTGGCCCATAAAGGTTTGTAACTGCGTGCTTTGTAAAAAGCGGTGATCAGTTCAGCGTTTTCATTGTCAATTCCCAACTCGTTTAAGTAAGATTTGTCAAGCGCCAATTGAATGCGTTTTCCGAGAGGTGTATTGTCATCGAAAATAGGATCGGTGGCAGGTATTTCGGAACCGCATGCTGTCAAAAGCAGGTAAATTGACGTTAGAAGTAATAATGTATGTGTTTTCATTCGCTGAAAATGACCAATTTTGTGGTAAATATACAGTTAAATCCTTCGCTTCATGGATCAAATTTTTATTACGTACGTCATCATAGTAGTCACTGTACTCATCTCATTAAAAGGCTTTAGCGATCCTCATTTTCGTGATCAGTATCTCTACAAACCCTATAATGTAAAGCACTACAAGGAATACTACCGTATTTTCAGCCATGTTTTCCTTCATGCAGATCCTATGCATTTGATTTTCAATATGATTACGTTCTTTTTCTTCGGGAAAGTGATGGAAGAATACTTTAGGGGATATTACGGTTTTGTACCGGGAAGCCTTATTTTTATTGGTTTTTTCATACTTTCCAGCTTCTTCGCCACGATGATTCAGTATGGCAGACACAAAGATCATGAGTTTTACCGCAGTTTGGGAGCGTCGGGAGCCGTATCTGCCATTTTGTTTGCGTTTATCATGTTGGCTCCAAGTGCCACAATCGGTTTTTTCTTTATTCCGATGCCAGCTATTTTGTTTGGCGTACTTTATTTGGGCTTTGAATTTTGGGCAGATAAAAACGGAAAAGGAAACATTGCACACGATGCCCACATTAGCGGTGCGCTTTTCGGGATAGTGTTCATTTTAATAACAAATCTTGAAGCGGTAAAAGTGGCGTTTGGAAATCTGATATAAAGTTCAGTATTTCAATAAATTAATTGTTTAATTCTCTTATTTATACGAGTCTAAAAACAACAAAGCTCAGATCTAATTCTGAGCCTTGTTCAATCTCTTTTTCGTGTACTACGAAACTCCGATTATTTTTCAATTAATCCTGTTACTGGTCGAGTAAATCTGAATTGGATGGAGTTGCTGTTGTGTTGTAATTCTTCTTGATGTACTCACCAATTTCATTACAAACGACTTTTTGCTTCTGTTTTGCCAGAAACATAACAATGATGCCCGGAAGCAGGCATAACAATACTAAAAGCAAAATTAAAAACATAGACCCCATGTTTGGAACCGCTTCCATCACTCTTATATGAGTCGGTTTTCCTAACATGATATTTGCGCCAACCATGTTTGTTTTCTTAACAACAAGTAGTTTTTTTCCTTTCGCGGAGAATTTGTATTGCGGAAATGCCGACATTAAATCTTTCTGAAGGCTTTCCGAATCATAGGGTTTGTTGATGGTTATTTTCATTCGTCTTTTTTTTGTAAATATGAAGATTATTTGGCAAAATCGATTACTGAGAGATGAATTTAGTCTTCATGCTCATTCAATTACATCTTTTAGCAATACACCTTTCATTATAGTGTTCAATTTAATTAGTAATATTGAAGAATTGAAAGAAACATTCAATAACTTATTCTAATGGATCAGCAAGAATTATTCGTCAACAACAACGGTAAAATCATTAGTAATAATGGCCCATCCATTATGGCCGGAAGCAGAGCTTACACTTATGGTGACGGGCTTTTCGAAAGCTTACGGATCTTAAACGGAAAGGTATTGAATATGGAACAGCATTTTCACCGTTTGGTAGAAGGTGCGAAAGTGCTGAAAATGCGCATACCAAGTTTCTATACGCCCGAGTTTTTTGAACAGCACATTGCCGAATTGATCAAACTTTCCAAAATAGAAGAAGGTGGCCGCGTTCGATTATCAATTGATCGTTTAGGTGGAGGAACGTATCTTCCTGAAGTAAATGAAGTTAGTTATTTCATTGAAGTCTATCCGTTGGAAAACAACCTCTTTGGATTAAATGCCAAAGGACTGGAAGTTGATTTGTACCAGGATATCAAAAAAACAAAAACACCGCTTTCCAATTTCAAAACCAAAAACGGTATCATTTACGTTTTAGCGGCCATTTCAGCGAAAGAAAAAGGCTTAGACGATATGTTGCTCACCAACGAAAAAGGACAGATTTTAGAAAGTTCGCACAGCAATATTTTTGTAGTAAGCAACGGCGTATTGTATACGCCAAGTCTGGCTGACGGTTGTTTGGCAGGAACCATGCGCATGCAAGTGATCAACCTTGCTTTGAAAAACGGATTGAAGGTTTACGAATGTCCGATTTTACCTTCAAACCTACTTGTTGCCGACGAAGTATTCCTCACCAACGCCGTTCGCGGTATTACCTGGATTGGTGGCTACAGAACCAAACGTTATTTCAATACTACGGCTCGTAAGATTGTTGCGTTTTTGAATGATGCATGGGAGAACTATTGAGTAATTGTTTCCCAATTTCATGTGCCTGGAAATCCAATAACTGTTTCTTTTGTAGTGCTATTTGATGATTTGATAGGTAACCGAAGTAATTTACCATATTCATTAATAACTGATAATCTTCATTGATATACATTTCATACCTGAAGAAAACCAGCGTTTTTGATAAATAATTATTGATCAATTCACGGGCTTCTTCAGTAAGATCAGAAACTATGCTCTTATTACCCATAAATGGGGCAATGCGCTCTTTAAATCGTTTTTCATATTCAAGTAGTTTATCAACACGCATTCTAATCCCCTTAATACTCAAATCAGCTCTTGTTGAATCTTGCACACACTGAATCAATGTGTTGTGTAGTTCAATGTCTAACGGAACCATCTCGATAGATGAAAATAGTTCCGTGTAAAATTGATCAAGCTGCGTTTTTTGAGTATCACTCGCCAAATTCCGAAAGAAAACATAGGACAGCTGATTCACATACTCAACCTTAGATGCCAGTTCATTTCTTTCATTTTCAACTTCTGACATTAATTGTGGAATTGCCAATCTATCCCTTTTTTGTCCATTGTGTTCAAAATAATTGATCTTCTTGTCAGACTCAAGGTACTTTAGAATTTCAACATCTTGATTCAACATTCTTAATTCAGAGACCTGATATGTTAGCTCTGTAGAAAACACTTCATCAATTCGATTTTTTACCGGAACACCTTCTCTGGCTGTTTTTAGATCAAAGACCACAAACTCTATTTTATCATAATATGTTCCGTACATTTTGTCGAATGTATGAATTGCTGTCACCTCGTCAAACAACTCTTCAAATCGATCGTTATTGATGAATTCAGGTGATTTTTTATACTTAACTGGCTTAAACATAAGTGCGGTCATTTCCTCCTGCCAACGAGTTGCTTGCTGAAAGATAGACCATGCACGTTGATCTTCAGGCAAGGCATGGTTTGATGCAGGAAAATACTTAATTCTGTCCGCTACAGAAGGATGTGTGTGCCATTGATTCTGGAAAAGTATATGCGAGCTTGACAAAGAAGAATACTTTTCAATCGTTACCATTGGCCTCCCATCAATCAAATCAATCCCCCAATACTCGGCATTCCGTTTCAGCATCAACAGATGATTCGAATAGATGTTTTTGGTGCTTCGGCATTTTTCGATTTGACCGTTGTAAAATTCAATTACACTTTCAAAAGAATTACCACTTATATCAAAACGCAACAGCGCATCACCTAACGGTTTTCCTCCTACAGTTTTACAAGCAATTGCATCAGCACCAAACTCCATTGCCCGTGAAATTTCCATATAACGAAGATACGACGGCTGGTATGATCTGGTCATGATCCATCGAATCGCTTGTAAATGTGCTCCGAGAACCCGTTGAAAAGTCGAGAAACCGACAATCGCAATGTCATCTATTTTCGAAAAAACGGTATTCTGACCGGAATCTGTGTATAAAATATTGTAAATAAAGCGATTCACATTATAGACATAATTACCCGTTTTCATGGTCTTTTGACTGAAGTGACCGAATTCATGCGCTAAAACAGATTTTAATTCATTGTCAGAAAGCGTATTGATCAATCCTATCCCAATGGTGAGATTTTTACCTGAATCTTTGAATAAACTTATAAAACTTGAATTGTAAGCTACTGAAGCTTGTACTCCTGATTCCAAATAGACCTTTAAAGGCATTTTAGTGCCTATTTCAGTGGTTAGACTTTTTAAAATATTAAACAACTGAGGCTCGTCATTTTCCGTAATTCGTATTCTCGGCTCTCTGTTTTTTTTACCTGAAACAAATAAGAAGCGAATCATGAAATACGAAGTGAATCCTCCGTAAACTACCAAAGGCACTCCAAGTGGTAAACCAGTTAAACTTATGATTAAAAATACACCAGCTACGATTAGTACTGAAGATAAAGCAAACGAAATGAAAAGCAGTCCGAAATAGGCAAGAAGAAATAACGTTAGGCGAGAATAGACTTCTTTCGCTTTCTTATCGATTTCTGCTGCGTTTAAGGTTGGGGTATGTTCCATCAGTTGATCAAATTAATACCGCAACATTACTATTTTTACAAATATGATTTACGACAAACCTTCTTTGGGTGCAAAAAAAACTTACTTCAACTGGAGTGGTGGCAAAGACAGTTCATTGGCATTGTATTACTTGCTACAAAATCCTGAATTTAGTATAAAAGCGCTGGTAACAACTGTTAACGAAGCGCATCAACGTATTTCCATGCACGGTGTTCGCAGGGAATTATTGCACGAACAAGGCAAGCAAATCGGGATTCCGGTTCATGAAATTTTGTTGCCCGATAGTCCGAATATGAGCGACTACGAAACCGCAATGACCTTAGGCTTGCAACCCTTGCTGGATCAAGGCATTCGTGATTGTGCCTTCGGAGATATTTTTCTGGAAGATTTGCGTCAATACCGCGAAGATAAACTGGCCGAAATTGGTGTGAACGCTATTTTTCCGCTGTGGAAACGCGATACACGTGAATTAATAGAAACCTTCATTGATTTAGGATTCAAAACGGTGGTTGTGTGCACGCAAGCCGATAAACTGGACGCATCGTTTGTCGGGAGAACTATCGATCGTGATTTCCTGGCCGATTTACCGGCAGGAGTAGACCCTTGCGGAGAAAACGGCGAATTCCACACGTTTGTTTACGACGGACCTGTTTTTAAGCAACCTGTGGCTTTTGAATTGGGTGAAAAGGTGTTTCGAACGTATGGAACAGCATCAGAAGGTGAAGATGATGTCTGTGGCGATGCTACCGGATCTATTCCGGGGTTTCATTACATTGATCTTGTACCGGTTTCTTGAGTTTTGTGAGTTTACTTAGTTTCTGAGTTTCTGAGTTTCTGAGTTTTTAAGTTGGTGAGTTTAAAAGATTAACTTAAAAACTCACGAACTCAAAAACTGTTGTTTAATTCCAATTCACCATAATATCTTTCAAACGTCTGAGTTCGTTTTTCACCTGACTCACACCAATCAATCCGCCCCACATACCAGAAACCTGTTTATTTACCGAAACTACTAC
>JBILJP010000162.1:0-10454 GCA_044377135.1 Fluviicola sp. | reverse complement strand
GTTGTTGCTCTTTTGTACAACGCACCACTAACCGATTGCCCTGAAACAACAATTGTTGCATCAACGGAATGGAACGTGCCACATGACCGCTTCCCCAGTCGAGACAACCGTACAACACCGTTTTTCCTGTGATGTGTTCGGGCCTCATACTTGCGTTAGTTCGTGCGCTTCAATTCAAGCGGAGCAGCTTTTGACAAAACGTACGGGAATTTTTCCTCAACAAATGAACTCGGGTCGAGACCAAACTCATTTTTCTCTGTCAAACTCAATCCTTTGATAAAGAAATACAAATTCATGATGATTTTCTGGAACCAAGGCAACTCGTTGTCATTTGACAAGAACTTACGGATCACCACAAAACGGAAGTCACCGATGTGGTCACCGTGATGGTATACGCAAGCAAAACGACTCTTAATTTCAATTTCTTTGGCTTGCACCATTTCATCTACCACCTGTTTAAACATGGTATCCAATTTCGGCTGAATCCGGAATCCGAGTTTAAAGTCGATGCGAATCAAATCGTTTTCATCGTGTTTGGTCACTTTGTATTCCATTGTATACGGTTCATCTGCAGTTTGCACGTGCACAAACCAATATCGTTCAGCTCGCTTAGGCTGCTGTTCTAAAATGGAATAAAACACTTTCGACTCTACCTCATCTACCTTATCGGCGCTTGTGAGATATACCAAGTGAGTGGCATACGTTGGAATCTGATCATCGACCGATAATTTTTGTAGCAACGGCAGGTAATGCTTGATTTTCACAAACTCCAAATAACTGGTGCGAATGATCTTACTTTTAAAGATAATAAACATCAATCCGATCAACAATGCTGCAATGGTCAATGTAACATAACCACCATCGGGGAATTTTTCAATTTGAGCAACAGCAAAACCACCTTCTATGATGAAGAACATGGCGATCATACCATACCGTAAAATCGGATTCCAGTGCTTACGAGCCATGTAGAAGATCAACAGAATAGAGGTGCTAATCATTGCCAGCACAATTGATAAACCATAAGCGGCCTCCATGTCTTCAGATTCACCAAAGAGCCACACCACGCCCAAACAACCGATCAACAAAAACCAGTTGACAGATGGAATGTACAATTGTCCTTTGATATCGGATGGGAAACTGATTCTTACACGTGGCCACAGATTCAAACGAATGGCTTCATTGATCAAGGTAAACGAGCCGGAAATCAAGGCTTGTGAAGCTACAATGGCTGCAAGCGTGGCAATAATAATAGCCGGAACCTTAAACCAATCGGGTACCAACATGTAGAACGGATTTTCTTCGTTGATGTATTGATTATTGTGATTGGCCAACAAATATGCGCCTTGCCCAAAGTAGTTAATCACTAACATTGTTTTCACAAAAATCCAGCTTACTCGAATGTTTTCGCGCCCACAGTGCCCCAAATCAGAATACAAGGCCTCTGCTCCGGTTGTACACAAGAAAACTGCTCCGAGTAACCAAAACCCTTGCGGATAGTGCGTGAGAATATCATAAGCATAATACGGATTGAGCGCTTTAAAAACCCCCAGATTGGTTGACAATCCGTAAACGCCCAAAACACCCAGCATCAAAAACCAAACTACCATTACCGGTCCGAAAGCCTTTCCGATAAACTTGGTGCCGAATTGCTGAATCACGAAAATGAATATCAAAACACCTACCACCAATGGTAAAATAGGAATGCTATTGTTTACACCAGCCAATCCTTCTATGGCCGAAGACACGGAAATTGGCGGAGTGATAATTCCATCTGCCAAAAGAGCCGCACCACCAATCATTGCAGGTATTACCAACCATTTTTTACGGCGACGAACCAAGGTATACAGTGAGAAAATACCACCTTCACCTTTGTTATCGGCGCGCAAGGTAATGATCACATATTTGATGGTAGTCTGTAGCGTTAATGTCCAAAAGATACACGAAAGCGCACCTAAAATCAACTGTTCGGTAATTTGCTTACCGCGCTCTATCGTATGTCCGTTTAAATAAATCAAATGCCCGTGAGCGTCTTTCAACGGTCCTGAATTTGTGATGGCTTTTAATACGTAAAGCGGTGAAGTACCAATATCTCCGAAAATGATACCTACTGTGATAATCAACCCCGCGAATGACAGCGCGTGATGATGCTGTTTGGACATAACGTTTTTTATTTAGAGGGTAAAATTACACAATGAGTTGTTCATCAACTAATATTTCACAAGAAATCAGTCTAAATGTTTATGAACACGAAACAGCGGCTTTTTTCTATTTTTGTCGATAAGATTATGGCAAAGAACAAACTGAGGAAATTCGCTGAAATGAAGGCATGGGATAATGTCTTCGAACCTACGCTCGATCCGGAAACGCGGCATAACTTTCCGCTGAAAGGTAAATGGCGAACTGAGTATTTTAACAATGACAACCCAATTGTACTGGAATTGGGCTGCGGAAAAGGTGAATACACCACCGGGTTGGCACGTCACTATCCCGATCGCAATTTTATCGGGGTAGATATAAAAGGTGCCCGCATCTTTGTTGGTGCCAAAGAAGCGTTGGATGATGAATTGACAAATGTTGCGTTTTTACGTGCGAAAATCGATTTTATTGAAACGTATTTCGAGGCTGGCGAAGTGGATGAAATTTGGCTAACATTTTCAGATCCGCAACCTGCCAAGCCACGAAAACGCCTCACTTCGGAACAATTTATCAAGCGCTATAAAACCATTCTGAAAAAAGACGGATTGGTGCATCTGAAAACCGATAGTGATGTGTTGTTTGAATCTACCGAAGCAGAAATAAAGGAACATGGTTATAAAGTGGTGGAACTCACTTGGGATTTATACAAATCACTTCCGGAAGACCTCGATCCTACCATTCGCGATATTCTGCACATCAAAACACATTACGAACAGCTGTTTACAGCCAAAGGTTCCGTGATCAAATATTGCTCATTCCGCATTCATTAATATGAAGAAAGCCTGGTCGAAACTCTGCACTATTTACGGTCTCGTATTCGGCTTTTTTCTGATCCGTTTAATCGGCATTACCCTTCCTCCGCTGGAAACCTGGCACAGTTGGCGACAAACCCTGACCAATATGATGGCGCGTAATATGTCGGAAGGTTCATTCTCTTACTTCTACCCTGTTGTGGATATGGGTGGCGAACGCACAGGAATCATCGGGTCTGAATTTCCGTTTTTTCAATCGCTGATTGCCGGTCTCACCCTACTTTTCGGTGAAGAACATTGGTACGGCAGGCTGATCAATCTGATTGTGAGTTCGTTTGCGGTAATTGCCTTTTTCCACCTCTGTAAACGCTGGTGGAATGAACGAACAGCCTGGTACGCAACCGTGATTTTTCTTACTTCATTGTGGCTGGCTTTTTCACGCAAATGCATGCCCGATACGTTTGCCGTTTCATTGGTGATTATTGGTATCTACTGGTTTCAACGTTACATCGATCAACACAATTGGGGGAAATTAGTACTCGGATTGTGTTTCATTACTCTTGGCGGATTGTGTAAAATACCGGCAGTCTTTCTATTTGGATTGATGGTACCGTTGTGGATGAACCGATCACTTCAAATTCGGGTAAAACTATCTGTCACCATTGCTGTAGGAGTTGCAAGTAGTATTATCGGTTGGTGGTATTTTGTTTGGGTTCCACAGTTGGTTGACACGTATCATTTCGCGCTCTTTTTCCCGAAAGGAATAGCAGAAGGACTTCATGAAATAGCACCGCTTTGGGGCGATTTTGCCGCTCAGGTTTATTTCGGTGCGTTGCGTTCGTATGTGGTTTTGTTGCCGATTCTGGTTGGAATCATCTGGCTGGGAGTTCGCAAAAATCGTCTTGCGCTTGCAGGAATCGGGGTACTCACTGCAATCTTTTTTGTGTTTGCCATTAAAACGGGAACAGTTTTCCCCACACACAATTATTATGTATTGCCTTTTGTTCCGGTAATGGCGGTGGTTGCAGCATTCGGATTACAGCGCATAGACAAACGATTAGCACTTGGACTTCTTCTTTTAATCACCGCAGAAGGAATTGGTAACCAAATCTCCGATTTCAGAGTGAAAGATGAAGTGCGGTACAAACTCACCCTTGAACAACAAGTAAACCAACTGGTTCCGAAAGGCGAAAAAATCATTATCCACTCGGGACCAAATCCGGAATGGATGTATTGGTATCACCGCAAAGGTTGGTCATTGGAACCTACTGAAATCACAGATGCACTTAAAATGAAACAAGTGCGGTCTTTCGGTGGTCAATACATTGTAATTGACAAACGTGTTTGGATCATTGAATTGCCCTTTGAAAAAATTGGCGAAACACACGATGTGGCTGTTTGGAAAATGCCTTGAGGACCAATTTCATTCAACAAGCTAAAAACCACCGTTCTACAATAAGAACTCAAACAACAATAGTGTTATTGGAACAACATAACACACTCTTTTTGAGTGTGATAAATCGGATTTACCCACCTAATCTGTTCGTTCGTTTTAATTTTCGAACTCAATCAACACCGAATTGCGTTATTTTAACTTTTCACTCCACTCGAAATTATTCGACCAGGTATAAAACGACTTGATGGCAGCTTGATTTTCCTTGATCCAGGCATTGACTTTTTTATCGTCAGAAGAGGCATATACAATGTAGGAAAAGGTTTCTATTTGCCCTTTATCTTTCATTTCAACGAAGTAAGGAACGTAGTAATCCCAAAAGAAACCAGTGTGTTCGGCTTGTCCTTCCGAAAGCGAAGAGCAAATCACATCAAATTTTTCCTGAAAACGCTCAGCCTCCGATTTCTTCTTGTTTTTCTTATCCATATCAGTGGCAGAAGTAAGAGCCATCAACAATTCAGTTGTCATGAAACTATCCGGACCCGGACTTCCATCGGCCAACGTATCTCCCATCATTTCAGGCGAAATATTAATGGTAATGGAATTTTTACCCGTTTTCTCAGCACCACCCGTCAACAAGACTTTCAGGTTTTCCAAGTTCAAAACGGCTCTTTTTCCTTCTGGTTCAATGGCTAAAAAACGTGCGTATGCCAACAAAGCAGGAATGTTTTTGCCGGTCATGTCTGAAATACGTGCCAACGCATTGTGCGAACTGGCGTGATCGGGGTTGTAAGTAATTGATTTTTTAAAGGTTTCCTTTGCCTCGGGGTAGTTTTTCATTCCCACCAATGTAATTCCCTTATTGTAATACAATTGATAGAAATCGGGAAATGCAGCAATGCCTTCGTCGTAAACCCGCAATGCCGATTCAGGTTCTTTGAGCATATCCATCGCATTGCCATAGGTCACATACACGGTTTTCAAATCATCTTCGCCCGGATGTTTGGCAATCGCCACTTTGCAATTTTCAACACACGGTTCTGCTTCGTTCAATGTTAGCTGCGTGTAGGCTTTTTCAGCAAGCGCAAACAAGTTGAATTCGTCTACTGCCAATGCAGCGTCGTATTTCTTAATCGCGCCTTGGTAATCGCCTTTTTCGTGAAGTTCAACACCTTTTGATACCAACGCATTGGCAGCTTCTTTGTCTTGCGACCAGCTAAGTGTGGTGAATAAACTTGTTGCTAAACAGATGATGAGTGTTTTCATAAGAGGAGGTTTTGTCAATTAGTTTCGTTAAGGTTTGACTGTAGTATACAATCGACTTCCTACTTTCAAATATAAAAAAAAGGCTCAAATAATTTTCGTTAATTAGTAGACTCAATTGTGTGCCATGAAAATCCTGCCTATTCTTTCGTTCTTGTTGCTTGCCTTTTCAGGTTTTAGTCAAACGGGAAAATTAACCGTTTCAATCTACGACTTTGATGCGTATTATAAAAACAGTTATAATGATACTAATTACCTGAATATTCAACTCTCTAATGGAAAAACATCTTTGAAAAGAACAATGATACTTGAATGGGAAAACGGAGAGATCAGTATTGATTCACTTTTACCGGATGATTATCTATTGAGTATCCGAAATACGAAAGCTGATTCTTTGTTACTGTACCAATGTCGTTTTACGATTATTAAGAATAAGGAAACCAACCTTAACATAGATCTTAACCCAGAGGAAGAACATCATTTCATTGATGAAGAAACAAATGAAGTAATAAATGATGTAATTGTTGAGGATCGTGTAGAAAGTCAGTTTGACGTCGGTTATTTTGACAATAACTGGGTAGAAAACAACCCGAAATTGACGCAATCTTATTCGTTAGCTACATCAGTTTGCTATTGGTCAAGTTTTAGCAAACATTTAGGCATACTGCTAGGTTGTGGCTTTGGCATCAATCACAGCAGTATTTCGAAAGACACCGTATATTTCAATACCCCACAATTTAAAAAACAATACGAATACTACAATTACATGTATTTAAGTCCCGAGTTTAAGATTCGATTCACGCTCAAGAATCAACAACATGATTACGATTTTTTTGTGAAGGGTTTGATTCTTGATATTGGAGCACGGTATAATTTACCTTTAGCCTTCAAACATGTTGGGCGATTCACCGGAAGCACAAAGTTGATTGAACGCGGTTTACATCAATACTCCGACTTACGGTTTTTTGCCAGTATCGGTCGCGCTCCGGCAATGGTTTTTTTCGAATATCGTCCTTTTGATTTTATCCTAGGTAATTACCCCGAATTACCAAAATATACCATCGGATTAAAATTCGTTATACACGGTTAATGATTCACTTCACTTTGTAAACGCTCACACTTCGCTGTTGATTCCCTTCGGTCAACACCAACTTATACATTCCGGCAGCAAGTTGTTCGGTTATTAACGTAATGGTTTGAGTTCCGGGTGAAGTTGATTGGAACGAAATCTGTTGCAATTCTTCCCCCATGAGATCAACAAGTTGTATGCAAACTTCTCCTGCATCAGCCATTTGAAACGAAACATTCAGTGTTTCTGTAAACGGGTTGGGGTAACTCATCAGTTTTATCTCATTTACTTGTTCATCTAGACCTACTACCGCCAATAATTCCAGGTACTCGCCCATTGTTGGAACATCTAGAAAACTCGCATCGAAAACCGATAGATTGATGTGTCGTCCGATTTGGTCGGAAATCGAATCATGCAGGGAATTTGAAATTACCGAAGACGGCAATTGATAAGCCTTCATTAGCCATCGATACCCGGTTACAGATCCGCAATTCATGGAATAATCCAGCAGATTTTTTACTGCTTTCAACGTCATGGTATCTATTAACGTCTTGTAGTTATCTGTTATCGGAATAAGAGGGATTAAAGGAGCACTATTCCGCACAATGATGTTATGATAGCGCGAATTGGCATTGTGTCCGTCAACCCAGCGACCGTTTTCCAATTGTCCCGGATAAACCGAGTAACGAAGGTTTTTAACAGCTCTATTCAAGTAAATGTCATCACCGGTGAGTTGGTAGGCGCGTGTAAGTGCCAATACCACAAACGTATTGTAGTTGTAATTGAAGTTGAAAGAAAGTGGCAACAAATAATCGGCAATTGAAATGGCTCGATCGCGGTAAGTCGAATTTCCCGTATACAAGAAAGCTTGATAATACGCATCGGCGATTACTCCTGCGTCGAATTTGAATTCTCCTGTTCCCCTGTCATCTATTATCCATCCGTTTTGCAGCACCAATACCGAATCATCACCACAAGAGTTCAAGAAGTTTTGGATGATCGGGCCAAACGTAGCATCATTGTATGTTCGTAGATCGGGAAAAGGAAATGCGCCATTTGGCAGTTGCATGGTTGCTAAGCTATCCAATGCGCGTGTTGCCCATAATTGGTATTGCGCTTTGCGCGACAAATCGGTTTCTTTATCGGCAATCTGCAACAAACCCACCGCAATTTCTGCAGAAGCTCTCAAAAACAACGAATGGGGCAAATAGGCCGGCGGAGCCATTCCTTTGGCTGCTTTCCATAAATCGGTATAAACAGCTGCATCGGCATCTATCAATTGTCTGGAAAGTTGCAAGGCATTCGGTAAATCGACCCAATTAGTATTTGCTAATAAAGGCGAACCGATTTCAGTATCAGCAGGTTTACCTCCTTGGGTAGAAAAAACAAACTTGAGTTCATTCGTTAAAGAATCAATGTGGAACAAGTCTTCGTATTTCAGCGCAGTATCCAGCGGATTCAATAGATTGGCAATTTGGGCTTCCTGCTGAATGGTCAATATTTGCGGATCATTACACGATTGTGCTTCAAGACTAGAAACAAAACCAAGCAACGCACAACAACAAAATAGAATTTTCATACCCTTTATTCTGGTAGACTAAAATAAGGATTTCTTACTAACCTTGAAGCAATTGGTTATCAGCAGATTTACGTGCTATCAGAATCAAATCGGTCACTTGCGATTCTCCTGCTTCGGGATAACTTTTTCGATCTTCAAAAAACACCGTAAATCCGGCTGTTTCAAGAGCGGCTTTCAAATAACCTGCTTCATGAAAATGCATAAATATCAGATCGCCGGTACTTCCGGCTTGCCAATCCGATTTGGAATGATCGTCTTCCATTGTACTGATGTAAAGAATGCCATCAGGCAACAACTGCAAAGATGCGTCATGAATAAACCGAATGGCTTCTTCTTTTGAAAGATACGGAAATGCGAATCCGCACAAAATGGCGTTAAACTTACGGTCGAGTTCGGAAATGTTTCGACAATCCAATAAACTGAATACAGCCGTCGGATTGTTTTGCCGGGCCAATTCAAGCATTGCCGGTGATAAATCGGTTCCATGAATCATCAGGTCAGGACGAAGATCCAACAAGAAGCGGGTAATATTTCCCGGACCGCAGGCTACCTCCAGAATCGAAGCTCTGTGATGCGAAATGGCATTGCAAAACGCATGAAACGAATCTGAATAAAGACTCACATCCATAAAACGCTCCTGATAAAGAGTTGCCAATTTATCAAAGATTCCAACGGCGATTGAAGTTTTATCCTGTTCCATGTTTTTTTAAGGGAAATAGTTTGCAGGAAGCTATGGAAGCCCCTAGTTCCCCAACTCCTAGATCCCTAGTTCCCTATTTCACTAGTTCCCTGAATACATTCTATTCTTTCTTAATGCTTACAATGCTTCTCAATCAGTTCATTCACCTCCTGACCATAGGTTTCAGTAAATCCTTTTTCAATAGCCATTAATAAATCGGCACAGGCCTTTTCAGTATCCCCGTTTTTCAGGTGAATCAACGCGCGATTCTTGTACGCAAATGAATTTTCAGGATATATTTTAATAGATTTATCAACGTCCTTCATCGCACCTTTCACATCCCCAAGCATCAGTTTATTATAGCTTCTATTGTTTAAGCCGATCGGATCATCCGGACTGAATTTCAATACGATATCACAGTAATCAATTGCCTTTTGGTATTCGCCCATTTCCTGGTACTTAAAGCCGATATTTCCATAAGCTCCGTAATAGCTCGGATCAATTTCAACTGCTTTTAACAGGTACTTCAATGTTTCATCTCCCCTACCTATTTCATCGCATACAGCACCAAGATTGGTCAATGTTCCTAAATCAGTAGAATCAAATGCATAACATTTCATTAGATCGTCATAAGCACTTTCGAATTCTCGGATTTGCAACTTTGCCGCTGCGCGGTTCATAATGGCCGAATACTTGGATGTATCATTATCGGCTACAATACTGGCTTGTGTAAAATCGGCTATGGCATCTTCAAATTGGGTGATACTTAGAAATAAATTGCCCCGGTTCAAGTAGATGCCTGAAGCCTTCGGATTGATTGCAATTCCCATACTAAACGCATCATAGGCTTTCTGAAATTCACCTTGTTCCGATAAAATCAACCCTTTACAATCGTAGTATTCTTCGCGATCAGCATCGGCAGCTATGGCTTTATCAATCCATTTTAGAGCTGATTTATTATTGTCAGCAACCCATTCTTTTCGTGCCGATTGGTAACATTCTTCAGCCGATTGTCCGAATAAAATGGCGGTATTCAATAATAACAAGGTAAGTACGATAGATTTCATTGTCGACGGTTTTGGTTTATGTTTCTCTTACAAAGAAGCAAAATTTCGTTCAAATCAACGCTATTCAGCTAACAATTGCCGCACATGATGCTCCAGATGATCTACATAATCTATCATTAAAAACCGAAGGTCTTTTACTGTTCCATCGTTTAATTCGATTGTCTAGGCTAAGGTGAGATCATCTTACAATTCCATCATATCGCTTTTAAGTGCCACGCAACTAACCTAAAAAACGATCGATCAAATTTCCCGGATTAAGTACAAACAGCATACTATTTAAAAGTACCAAGCCAAGAATCAGCAAATGCTTTTTGTTCTGTGTTTTTGTAAAAAGTACATACACTAACATTGAAATTGATGCCAGAATAAATAACGTGAGTTCGGGATAAGAATACCCGTCAGAAATTCATAAAATGTTCAGATGTTAGGCGTATTTTGTAGAGATGGCGAGTCATC
>JBILJP010000513.1:0-2974 GCA_044377135.1 Fluviicola sp. | reverse complement strand
TGAAATTAATGTCATTGCGCGCCGTTCCGGATGGTGATGAGCAAGATAAAGATATCGCATTGGCTATTCGTTATGCTGTTGACAACGGAGCATTGGTGATCAATATGTCTTTCGGAAAAGGGTACTCTATGCACCAAAAAGAAGTGTATGATGCCTTGGCTTACGCCGATTCAAAGGGAGTCTTGTTGGTTCACGCGGCTGGAAATGACGCTGCTAACGTAGATGAAACAGACAATTTCCCGACTTCAGCTTATTCATTCCAAACAGCTAAATTGGGCAATTACCTTACTATTGGTGCTTCTACACGTTACCTGAAAGATAAGAAATTGGCTGCTGACTTCTCCAACTACGGTCAAACGAAAGTGGATGTTTTTGCTCCCGGATTAGAGATTTACAACTCTGTTCCGCAAAGTGATTACAAAACCTTGCAAGGTACTTCAATGGCAGGGCCGATGGTTGCTGGTGTTGCTGCGATGTTGAAATCATATTTCCCAACATTGACAATGTTTCAAATAAAAGAGGCCATTTTGTCTTCTGCGAAAAGCTACAAAGGAACGCAACAAACATTGCCGGGTTCTGAGCAAAAAGTTGATTTTGCTACACTTTCAGTAACAGGTGGAGTAGTAGACGTAACTGCTGCTGTGAAAGCTTGTATGAAATTGGAGAATAAAAAATAAGAATACACGTAGTTATAAACGAAAACCGTCATCTATTTCAGGTGGCGGTTTTTTAGCATTAAATGGTATGAAAACACTCTTTATCTTATTGGTTGGTGCTGTTGCATTAACGTCGTTTAAACCGGTACCCACTCAAGACCAGCTCAATAGCGTTCTCGATAATTGGCACAAAGCCGCCGCGACCGCTAATTTGACTGATTATTTCAGTTGTGTCACCGATGATTTTGTGTTTCTGGGAACCGATCCTACCGAGCGGTGGAACAAAGAACAATTTCAAGCGTTCTGCAAACCGTATTTTGATCAGGGAAAAGGTTGGGATTTTAAATCGACTGAGCGCAATTGGGTGTTTTCGAAGAACAAAAAAATTGCTTGGTTCGATGAAAAACTCGATACGTGGATGGAAGGATGTCGCGGAAGTGGTGTATTGGTGAAAGAAGGTAAAACCTGGAAATTGGCTTACTACAATTTGACCGTGTTGATTGAGAACGATAAGATCAAGCCGTTTATTGAATTAAGAAAACAGTAATCAACGCTGTAACCCTTTATTTACGGGCGTAACAGGGTAATTCTAAACTGTTAGAAATTTCTCAACAAAATTAAATTGCTTCTTCATAGATAAAATTCCAAATTGCCCATTTGGCAAATTTGGAATTTTGCCAATTTTAGGGCTGAAATTTCGCCAAAACCACTATTCAGCAGTCACAATCAAACTCAGGTGATTATTTCTGTTAAATCAGCCTATAATCATGTATTGGCTACTTAAGCCCTTTTCGTTTTGTGATTTAATTAATCAACGTGGATTCGCGGCCGATTGGTTGAACAGTTTCCACTGCTTTTTAAGCACAAAAAACGGGAGCCTTTCGAACTCCCGTTTATTATTTCAAAATTGCTTTCGAAATTATTTTCGTTTTTTCATTTCTTGTTGCTGACGTTGAGCTTCCTCTAATCGTTGAGCAAACTTGCTTTTCTTTTTAGGACCTGCAGTAGAAGATTTACTACGAGCAGCTTCCATTTTAGCTTTCAATTTCTCTTCGTCTACGAAGAATTGTTTGATCACAAACATCAGGATGATGGTCATCAATGTAGAGATGAAGTAGTAGAAACTCAAACCTGCCGCAAAATTATTGAAGAAGAAGATCATCAAAATAGGGAAGATGTACATGATTACTTTCATGTTTGGCATTCCCGGTTGTTGTTGCTGTGAAACGTTGCTACTGTTTAAGTAAGTGTAAACCAAGGTTGTGGCAGACATCAATAAAGTAAACAACGACATGTGATCACCGTACATCGGAATGTAGGTACCAAAATCCCAAACTGAATCGTAAGATGACATATCTTCTGCCCACAAGAATCCGCGCTGACGCAACTCAAATGTAGCGGGGAAGAAACGGAACACGGCCAATAGAATAGGCATCTGAACCAACATCGGTACACAACCGGCCAGCGGAGAAGCCCCCGATTCGCGGTAAAGCGTCATCATGTCCATTTGCTTTTTCATCGCGTCTTCCTTGTTCGGGTATTTCGCGTTGATTTCGTCGATATTCGGTTTCAGGATGCGCATTTTAGCAGAGGAAACAAACATTTTCCACTGAATCGGCATCAATAATAATTTCAAGAAGAAAGTCAGTAACAAGATCGCTATTCCGATTCCCATTCCTGTAGAATTCAATAAATTAAACACCGGTTGTACGGCGTATAAGTTGATCCAACGGAACAATCCCCAACCGTAGTTGAGCATGTCATCGTAATTTTTACCGTATGATTTCAACAACGTATAATCGTTCGGACCGAAGAACCAATTCATGTTAACTGTTCCGTTTTCCGACGATTTTAACGCAAGGTTAAACGATGACTTGTAGCGTTTGATATGCGTGTGGAAACGATCCATTCCTTCGGTGTAGTTGGTAATCTTCATGGAAGTACCTTTTGAACCGAATGCATTTTCAGGCTGAAGAATAGAAGAGAAGTAGCTTTGCTTGTAAGCTACCCAATCCACATTTTGTGTCATTTTCTCTTCGTCATTCGCCAATTCGCTCAAGTAAGAGAACGATTCGTCTTTCAACTGGTAGCAAATAGTCGACACTTTACGCTGCTCAGAAAGCAAACGTTCCGTACGACGATAAGCCATGTTCCAGTTCATCATCACATTCTTGGCCAAAACTTGTTTGCCCAAACCGTTGAATTTGATAGCGAATTTCAAATCGTATCCGTCGTGCAACGTGTAGATGTATTCGATTGAACCTTCACCTACTTTGTGCTCAAGTACCAGTTTGTGCTTGTTTTTCGACTTAACGGTG
>JBILJP010000161.1:0-10475 GCA_044377135.1 Fluviicola sp. | reverse complement strand
CCAACAATTCCGCCAATGAATAACGACGTTTCACCATACGTGTTTTCGATGATCTCATGCGATAATCGCGTGATTTTCTGCTCTATTTGCTGTTGATTGAGTACCAGTTGCATGTTGCGTTTTTTGTGGAACAAATATACCGATTTATCGGTCGTGATGGCTGGTAACGGAGGGGAAATTGAGCTAATCGAAAAAAAAATCCGTTCGTAATATTGCGAATTCACGACCGTTTGTTTGATCCACCTGAGGCGGACAATTTGCAATATTACGAACGGGGTAAAATCTCCTTAGGCGTTGATAAACTGCCGTTTCACATACCGATTTGTCAACTGATTCTTATCAATTTTATGATTGCCATTGTAAGGAAAATCTGCCACCAATGCAATATCTCCCGGAACCATGTAATAAGGCAATTGTTCGGCAAGAAAACCCGAAAGTTGTTCACGCGTCGGAAGTTCCGATTCAGAAGCCGGAATCACAAAACTGATGATTTTTTTAACTTCGTTTCCGCGTTTCAGCGCAATGCTTACAGCATCTGAAACGAGCTTGTGCTTGCATAATACATTGCTGATTTCATTCAATTCAATTCGGTATCCGTGCAGTTTTACCTGATCGTCATTTCTTCCCAGGCAAAACAATAAATCGCCTTCAAAAAAAGCTAAATCGCCTGTTCTGAAAGCTCGTTGTCCGTTGTGTAACAAGAATTTTTCGGCATTCAATTCCGGTCGTTTGTAATATCCGATAGACACATGATTTCCCACAATGATCAATTCCCCTTCTTTCGCTTCCGAATCAGGTTTGTCAATCAGCAAGGTACTTCCCGGCATGGCGTAACCGATGGGCAATAAAGGATAGTCGCGAATGATCTCATTCGTTATTTCAATCAGTGTGGTAACGATGGTAGCTTCCGTTGGACCGTAAGCATTCAATATTCTGGCTTCAGGAAACAATTGTTTCAGCAATGCACATGTGCGATTTGGCAATTCTTCCCCCATAAACAAGAAGGTATTGATTACCGGAAGGTTTCCTGCATGAAAGTTTTCGTGACGCAGAAACAGGTATAAAAACGATGGAGTGGAAGTCCACACACTGCAACCGTTTGTGGCCAAGCGTTTCAAAAAACCGTCCTGATCTTTTACCTGATCACCGGAACTCAACACCAATGTTGCTCCGTGAACAAACGCATTGAGTACGTCACACAGGGAAACATCGAAGGAAAACGGAGCTTGATTCATCAAGACATCTTTTTCAGAGAAACCGAAATCAACCGAAGCCCAATCTACAAAGGTTTGAATGGAACTTTTGGTAATTTGTACACCTTTTGGTTCGCCTGTAGAGCCTGAAGTAAAGATGATATATTGCAGCACATCATCCGAATAATCTGATTCTAAAGGCGGATAAACAGGTTGTTGATGAATTGTCGGATGAAAGTTACGATCAATCACCACCGAAAAATCAACTTCCGGTTGCAGATCACTTGTACAAATCAATACCTGCGAACCGGTGGCTGCAGCAATGGTTCTGATACGTTCTATCGGGTAAACGATATCAATAGGAATGTAGGTGATGTCGGCGTGATAACAAGCGAGCATCGCTACCGGAAAACCACTTTCCTTGTGACCGTAAATCATCACCGGATGACTTTTTGGAATAGCTAATTCACGGAATAATTGTGTTAAACGATCAACTTTTTCGGTAAGTTCTTTCCAACTTACAGTTGTATCACTTCCAATAATCGCCGCTTTATCAATCGCGCGATCAAGTTCCAGAAAGCACTGTCGGTTAAAATCGTATTTCATATTCCGCAAAGTTAATAGCGACCGCTAAATACAAACAACGCAAAGGCTGTGAGGTGAAAGGTCACAAAAATGCTGATCAATCGCACTAGTTTCGGATTCATATTGCCGAACACAACATCTTTATTCTTCTTTTTGCATTGAATCACATAGGTATTGTGAATCAAGGAATACGAACCGAACAACAAGCCACTCAATACAAAATTGGAGGTAAATCCGTTCCAGCAACCCATTAACGTAAAGGTGAGTAACAATGCTGTGTTTTGACGTGTAATCGGATATTTTTTTAATCGCTTTTTACGTGTCAGAAATAGATAAAGTGGTGTGAAAAAGTAGTCTTTCAACCAATCACCCAAACTAATGTGAAAACGCCTCCAGAAATCTTGCGGATTGACCGCCACAAACGGATTGGTAAAGTTGACAGGAACCTGCATTCCCATCATATACCCAATTCCGAGTGCCATGAATGAATAGCCTGCAAAGTCAAAGAACAAATAGAAATAATACGCGTAATAGTCGTTCAAATGTGAAAGCCCGGAATAAGCCGTTCCTTCCAATCCGCACAGCCAGTAACGATCTACAACTTCTGCACAAATGTATTTGAAAACCAGTCCTTTTAACAAAGCATTCCAACCCTTGATGAAGTGTTCGCTTGTAAGGGTTGAAAATCCGGTTGCTTCAGCGGCTTGAAAACGACCGTAGCGCTCTATCGGACCAATCAGCAAAGTAGGTGTAAAAGATAGGAAATTGAAATACGTCACCGGATTGGCCATTTTTTCTGTCGGAGCTTTGTCCATATAATAACCGACGATTCTAAAACTGGCGTAGGACAATCCTGCAAACGAAAGCAAATTATTGATCTTGAAAGGGTAGGATGCAATTTGAATTTCGAATTTCACCAACAACATCGGCAACAACAGCACAATGATTCCCCAAATTTTGAGCTTGGGTTTTAGCACCGATGAAAACAGATAAAGGAAGAAATACGAATAAATAATCAATCCGAAAAAATGCCAGGGTTGCGGAAAGAAAACTGCTAAAAACAACAGGTTTAAAAGTGCCAGTACATATTTGTAACTTGTATCCTGAAGCCACAGTTTACACAAGAGCAGCACTCCGATAAATGCGCCCATGACAAGGAAAAACTCGTATGTACTGAATGGAAGCATATCAGAATTGCTGGTAAACGAATTGAGTGGATGACCCGGTTTTGTTCTTCGGATGGTTGTTCAAAGGCGAATACAATAAATACAACACAATCACAATTGCGCTGTAAAGAACAACGTGAAAAAGAAATCGTTTGGGTGCGTTTAACTTCATTTGGCGAGGTGATAAGTGTTCACAATAAATTGATCAACGTGGTACCAGCCATAATCGCTGTAATGCATCACGTCTGATAAAACACCGTTGTCGAATGTTTTCGGATTGCTATTCCACATATTTAAAAAAGGAAGTTTATTCTCCATCAATTCCCATTGAAGATGTTGCATCACAGGCGTCAGTTCAGAACAGTTCTCGTAATAACTCGGGTTGAGCGGCATAATCACAAACGAAACGTTCGCCTTCCGTGCTTTTAGCAGTTTCACCAACATCTTGAAATCTTCCAATTCTGTATTGTAAGCATCCGGCACAGGAAACAAACGACCGTTGTCACCATTGGTTTCGGCAAAAAACGCATCTTCAATCCACCAACTATTGCTGGTTGATCGTTTTCGTTGTTCTTCTTTACTTGCTGCGAATATACTGTCCCAAGCGATATCAATATCTTCCGGAATGATTGTTCTTCGGCGGTTAACAGGAGTCTGAGGTTTTCCAACTAACTCAAATTTCTGTTGATTCAGCCATTTATCCAAAGCAATCAGCGGATAGTAACAGCCTTTGTGAATAAAACTCTTCGATGATTGATGTTCGTAATTCAAGAGTTTTAAACTCAAATCAGGATTCACAATTTCGGTATAAAAATCGGCCACGCGCTTGGCTTCGTAAGCTCTGAATTGATCATCAGGAGCGTTCGCTAAGGTGCGATTAAGAAATGTAGGAGTGTTGTATTCCAAAAAAGAAGATGAAGCTGTTCCTGCTGAAAATCCCGTATGAAACCATCCCGGAGAAAGCAATATGACAATCGGTGCATTTTCCAGTTTATCCTGATTGGCCAATAATTGCGAATAGATCGAAAAACACTGATTTCCGGCATGACCGATAGCAAGTACTTTTGTCTTGAAATGATCCGGAATAAAATTGTAAGGTGCCGCAGATGAGGTATGCGTCAATTCGGAAGAACCCATCAGATAAATGGTTTCCGAAGAATCATTGGCTGAAAGGAATGTAGCTTCAAACTGCGGATTGTTGCTGAAATTATCCAGGTAACGAAGGTCGGCCATCGTTGTTTTTTCTTCAGGAAATGCAAAACAATACTGATTAATTGTATTGATGGAAAACAACAATACCGTTATCGCAATTGCAGCAGGAAGAAAATACAGTAACCCAACGCGCTTCATCCGGGTTAGTCGATTTGTTGTACCGTTTCGCAAATGCGATTAATCGTATCGAAATTGTCTTCGTTGATCAAATGTTGCGGAATCTTTTTGCCGATATGCTCCTCTATACTTACTAACAAATCCACTACAGTAATCGAATCCAATAGCTTGGATTTCACAATTGAATCGTCTTCTCCGACCTGTACAAAGGCCAGATTCATAATTTCCTCTTGTATAAACTGCTTAAGATCTTCCATAGAAAGTGTTTAACGAGTTGTTCCCCTCTGTTTAAGTGACTCGATCAGGCTGCAAAAGTATAAAAAAAGCGCTTCGCCCAACCGAAATTGATGCGTCGAACCAAGGTTTTGGGTGAATCGATTTAGCAGACGTCAGACTGTTGAAAAAAATGAATCGACTTTTCGACCTCCCCCAATTATTCTAACTAAATTTGCGCTCAATTTGTAGTATAGTTAAGTCAAATTGTATCCTAAAAAAGAGCAGAAAATGCCGAAAAACAACTCGATAAAATCCGTTTTAATTATTGGTTCAGGTCCCATTGTCATTGGTCAAGCGTGTGAGTTCGATTACTCAGGTTCGCAAGCAGCACGATCTTTGCGCGAAGAAGGAATTGAAGTAACATTGATCAATTCCAATCCCGCAACCATCATGACCGATAAGGTAGTGGCCGACAATGTGTATTTAAAACCACTGGAACCGGAAAGCATTATCGAGATTCTGAAAGAACATAAGATAGATGCTGTTTTGCCTACAATGGGTGGACAAACCGGTTTGAACTTGTGTATCCAATGTCAGGAAATGGGCATTTGGGAAGAATATGGTGTAGACATTATCGGTGTAGATATTGCTGCGATTGAAATCACCGAAAACCGTGAGTCGTTCCGCAACTTGATGAGTGAGATCGGTATCGGAATGGCGCCACAACAAACAGCAAAATCGTTCCTTGAAGGAAAAGAAATTGCTCAGGCATTTGGTTTCCCGTTGTGTATTCGTTCTTCGTTTACCTTGGGTGGAGCTGGAGCGTCTATTGTACACGATCCGAAAGAATTTGACACCTTGTTGGAACGCGGCTTACAATTGTCGCCTATTCACGAGGTAATGATCGATAAAGCCTTGTTGGGCTGGAAAGAATACGAATTGGAATTGCTGCGTGATGCCAATGACAATGTGGTGATCATTTGTTCCATCGAGAATTTTGACCCGATGGGAATTCACACAGGTGATTCCATTACGGTTGCTCCGGCAATGACACTTTCTGACACCACTTTCCAGCGCATGCGTGATATGGCCATCCACATGATGCGTTCTATCGGTAATTTTGCCGGAGGTTGTAACGTACAGTTTGCCGTTTCTCCCGACGAGAAAGAAGATATTATTGCCATTGAGATCAATCCGCGTGTTTCCCGATCTTCAGCCTTGGCTTCTAAAGCTACGGGTTATCCGATTGCGAAGATTGCGGCTAAATTGGCCATCGGTTATCACCTGGATGAATTGAATAACCAAATCACGAAAACCACATCTGCCTTGTTCGAACCGACCCTGGATTATGTGATCGTGAAAATCCCACGTTGGAATTTCAATAAATTCCCCGGAACAGATCGTCGACTTGGTTTGCAGATGAAATCGGTAGGTGAGGTGATGGGAATTGGTCGTTCGTTCCAGGAAGCATTGCAGAAAGCATGTCAATCTTTGGAAATCAACCGAAACGGTTTAGGTGCCGACGGAAAAGAACTGACCGATCAAAGTGCCATTTTATACAGTTTGGAAAACGCAAGCTGGAACCGTTTGTTCCATGTATACGACGCCATCAAACTGGGTATTCCATTTAAAACAATCGTTGAAAAAACGAAAATCGATATTTGGTTCTTGAAACAAATCGAGGACCTGATTAAGTTGGAACGTCGCATTGAGAAGTTCCATTTGGAAAGTATTCCGAAAGACTTGATGTTTGAAGCCAAACAAAAAGGCTATGCCGACCGTCAAATTGCGCACTTGTTGCGTTGTCTGGAGTCTGAAGTGCATGTGAAACGCACCGAAATGGGCATCAATCGTGTCTTCAAATTAGTAGATACCTGTGCGGCAGAGTTCGAAGCACAAACACCGTATTACTACTCAACCTTCGAATTCGAAAACGAAAGTGTGAGATCTGACAAGAAAAAAGTAGTGGTTCTCGGTTCCGGACCAAACCGCATCGGACAAGGAATCGAATTTGACTACTCATGTGTTCACGGAGTTTTGGCGGCAAAAGAATGCGGCTACGAAACCATTATGATCAACTGTAACCCTGAAACGGTTTCTACCGATTTTGATACGGCTGATAAATTGTACTTCGAACCGGTATTCTGGGAACATATTTACGACATCATCACCCATGAGAAGCCTGAAGGTGTTATCGTGCAATTGGGTGGACAAACTGCTTTGAAACTGGCAGAGAAACTTGAACGATACGGCATTAAAATATTGGGAACCAGTTTTGAAGCCTTGGATTTGGCTGAAGATCGCGGACGTTTCTCCAAAGTGCTCGAACAACACAACATTCCTTTCCCGCAATACGGGGTTGTTGAAAGCGCAGAACAAGCGGTTGAATTGTCAGAGACCTTAGGTTTCCCGTTGTTGGTGCGTCCTTCCTATGTATTGGGTGGACAGAAAATGAAAATTGTCATCAACAAAGAAGAATTGGAACACCACGTAGTTGATATCATCAACGAAATGGGGAACAACCAGATTTTGCTGGATCACTTTCTTGGTGGAGCAATTGAGGCAGAAGCAGATGCCATTTGTGACGGAAAAGATGTCTACATCATTGGTGTTATGCAACACATCGAACCTGCAGGAATTCACTCCGGAGATTCATATGCCGTATTGCCTCCATACAACTTGGGCGATTTTGTGATGCAGCAAATTGAAGATATTACGAAAAAGATTGCGGTTGAATTGCGCACCGTGGGACTCATCAACATTCAGTTCGCCATTAAAGACGATAAAGTGTATGTGATTGAAGCCAACCCGCGTGCATCACGTACCGTTCCGTTCATTGCCAAAGCGTATGACGAACCGTATGTAAACTACGCTACCAAAGTAATGTTGGGCGAGAAGAAAGTGAAAGATTTCAATTTCCAACCGCGTCGCGAAGGTTATGCCATTAAAATACCGGTATTCTCGTACGAGAAATTCCCGGACGTGAAAAAAGAATTGGGTCCTGAAATGAAATCAACCGGTGAAGCCATTCGCTTTATCAAGAACCTGAAAGATCCGTTCTTTACGAAGATTTATTCCGAACGAAATATGCACTTATCCAAATAGAATGGTTGAAGCCAGTTTTACAGGATTAGTCAAAACGGTTTTACTGATAATCGGAGCCATGGTTGCGCTCCGATTTATCGGTAGACTCATGATTGCCAAACGAAACCTCGAAGAAGAACGTGAATTGCTCAACCGCGAACGATCGTTTCAACGCGAGCGCAACGAGAAACTGCGCAATTTTGGCAAAATTAAGGTCGAAAAAAGCAATCAACAAACCACAGGAACTGCGGCTACCGAAGACGTCGATTTTGAAGAAGTGTAACCCACTTTTAGTTCAAAATTTTCAACAATCCACACAAACTTCAATCAACTTCTTCGGTCGAAAGCGCGGAATCCTTATATTCACCACGTTTTTATCATTAGACATCTACCAAATACGAATAAAATGGCTATTACCTCATTTTTCAAACGCAATTGGATTCATTTTGCTGCAATCGGTATTTTCTTGCTGATCAGCTTGGCTTATTTCAGTAAACAATTGCAAGGATATGCGTTAAAACAACATGATATTGCCGAACACAAAGGCATCTCGCGTGAAATAGCTGTTTACCGTGAGCACCACAACGGTCAGGAACCGCTTTGGAGTAACGGTATGTTTGGTGGTATGCCTTCCATGCAAACCTCAACCATTTATCACGGAAACTGGTTTTCTGAAGCTATTACCGGTTTCATCAAAGTTTTCCCGTCTCCGCTAGGAATAGTATTGTTGTACATGCTCTGCTTTTATGCGGCCATGTGTATGATGAAAGTCAATCGTTGGGTGGCCATTCTTGGGGCTGTTGCGTTTGCATTTGTGAGTTACGACATCGTTATTTTATCTGCCGGGCATAATTCAAAAGGAGTAGCAATTGCCTTTATGGCGCCCGTCATTGGTGCGTTTTTCTTTGCTTATCGACGAAGTTGGATTTGGGGAGCCATTCTCAGTGCCATCTTTATGGCGTTTGAAATGGCGGCGAATCACCTTCAGGTAACGTATTACCTCGGTTTCTTGTTGCTAGGAATGGGATTGGTCGAAATCGTTCGTGCAGTAAAAGACAAATCGTATATGCCTTTTATTAAGGCGAGTGCAGGTATCGGTATTGGTTATGTATTAGCGTTGGTTGTCAATTACGGTAACATCAAATTGACTTCCGATTATGCCAAATACACCATTCGTGGTGCGAATGATATATCCATCAACCCTGATGGAACATCCAATACAGCGAATTCCACTTCCGGATTAAAACGCGATTACGTAGTAGAGTATAGTTACGGATTGGATGAGTCATTTACTTTATTATCGCCTTACGTAAAAGGTGGTGGTTCTATGCGTATGCAAGATTCTCCGTTTGCTGAAGCCATTGAAGCAAATCCTGATTTAACAGGTGATCAACTCAATTCGGTGATGCAAAGCAATTTTTACTGGGGAAATCAATCCAATTCAGGTCCGGTTTACATCGGTGTGATTTTGGTTTTCTTGGCCTTGCTTGGAATGGTTTATATCAAAGACCCGATCAAATATGCCTTGTTAGCGGTAACCATTTTAACGCTCATGCTTTCGTGGGGTAAAAATTACATGGGAATGACCAACTGGTTCTTAGATCATGTACCTGGTTATGATAAATTCCGAGCCGTAACCATCATTTTGGTGATGATCGAGCTGTGTGTGCCGGTTCTGGCGATATTGTTCCTGGATAAATTGATCAAAGAACGTGAGCAGATTAAAGTCAATATCAAACCGTTTTACATTACAACCGGAGCCTTTTTGGTGTTCCTTATCGGATTGCGTTTTGTCGGTTTGGATACAACGTATTTATCAGATGCAGAATCAGCAATTCCGGATCGTGTAGAACAAGAAAAAGCAGTGCTTAAACAAATTCAGGCGGCAGATCCTGCACAATTGTTGCAAAACGGAATTGACGTTAACAATCCGGCACAAGTGCAGCAGGTTGTGAAACAAGAAGTAGACCGATTTGAAGAAGAACGTGCTACCAGCAATGCCGGATTAAAAATTGCGCGTAAATCCATCTTCAATTCTTCTTTGAACCGCTCAATCGGATTTGCCTTCCTGGCAGCTATTTGTTTATTCTTATTATTCAAAACATCCATTCCAACTGCAGCAAGCGTTGCTGGTTTAGGATTGTTGATTGTCATTGATTTGATGTCGGTGAGCCGCAATTACCTGAACAATGTAGATGAAGGAAGCGGATACAAATACTGGGATTCTTACCTGAATACAATTTATCCAAACGTAGCCGAAGAAGGCGATTTGGAAATCATGAAGGAAGAATTGCGATTGAATCCAAGCTTGAAGAAAGCTGTTGAAGCCGGAAGAAATGAAGGTGCCCGATTGGCTGCAGATTTGGATGCTACCAGCAGTGAAAAACGCCGTATTGAAGATGCATATGCGTTCTCGGCACTCAATGAACGAACAAACTACCGTGTGTTTGATTATTCCAATCCGTTCAATAGTGCTCGTACGTCGTATTTCCACAAATCGTTGGGTGGTTACCACGGAGCAAAATTGCGTTCTATTCAAAACCTGATCGAATTCCATTTATCATTTACCAACAATAAGGTGCTTGATATGATGAATGTGCGTTATTTCTTGCAACCGAAAGATCCGAGAGATCCACGTTCTGCATTGATCATGCGTCCAAATCCTACAGCAATGGGCAACGGATGGTTTGTGAAAAAAGTGAGTGTGATTTCAAATCCGAACGACGAAATCAGAGCATTGGGGTCTAAATACGACATTCAAAATGCCGGTCAAGGCAAGTTGTTGGTCAACAGAGAAACCAAGCAAAATGCAACGGTTTACGGTCAGGAAAAACTTCAGTACTTGATGCAAGGCATTGCAGACACCATTCCACTTGGACTTTCAAACGGTGTTCCTGTGGGA
>JBILJP010000160.1:0-10485 GCA_044377135.1 Fluviicola sp. | reverse complement strand
GTTTCATTTTTTCTGTAACCAATTTCTGCTAAATGGTTATAGTGGTAATCTACAAATGCTCGCTTATGAAATGGACGCTCTTGTTGGTACTTGGCTTGGGAAGCATCGGTACCGGATTTTCACAATATAGATCAGATTATAATTGGGCAGTTGGTTTACGTGCCGGAGCTACCGGAGCCACGTGTGGTTTAACCGTAAAAGCGTTTGTGTCCGAATCGGCGGCTTTGGAGGGAATCATTGGTTATTGGCACGGTGGATTTACCGGAACTGCTTTGTTTGAATACCATTTTCCGGCGTTTAATTCGCGTTTGATCAAATGGTACATGGGTGGCGGCGGTCATTATACACAAGCTACCGGTTATGGCAAATCCTACATCATCGACCAACGGGGAAGCGATTATGTTGACGGTGGGGCAGGATACGGAATTGATGGCATTTTGGGCCTCGAATACAAAATTCCGGTGGCTCCAGTTGCTTTTAGTTTCGATGTGAAACCGTCGATGGAATTGAATAGTTACGGTGGATTTACCATGGCGCTTGATCCCGGATTGAGTGTCAAGTTGGCTTTTTAGTGGTTGCCAAGAAAGGTTATCCTTTTTAATCTACCTTCATACAGTTAAGTTGGTTACATATAAAACCCCTGCAACAGCAATGTTACAGGGGTTTTTTCATGAACAAGATTGCTTTATTCTTTCACAAATCGTTCACGGATAATCGTTCCTTCGGTATCAACTGTTTCTATGAAGTATACGCCGGATTTTAGGTCGACAACTGAAAGTGTCCATTCCGTGCGTGCATCAGAACCAAGATCAACAGATTGAATTAAAGCTCCGTTCAAATCGATCAGTTTCAACGAACGAATACCGTTTTCGATACTTACCGTTAATTGATCGGTTGCAGGATTCGGGAACAACATACCGGTTGCTGAGCCTGAAGCTTCAATTGCCAGGTTTTTTTGTTTGCATAACTCTACCTCTTTGATGTTACGTCCGTTCGGGTTTTCCGACCATGGAATTTGATACATTGGCAAATAAGGCACATTCGCAGCTCCTACAGGAATAGGCGTTCGCACCAACAAGTTGGTTGGCAACTGCTTGGTACAATTTGATTTTTTGGTAGGATGACTCACCGTAAGATCGTATCCTTTCATGAGGTCATTCGGAATCAGCATGTAAGATTTATCGTACCATTCATTGTAAGCTATGATATCCGGTGTATTGATATAAACCGAGTTTCCAAGCATGCTGAAATAATCGCCCGAATTCCAATTATCGTCTGATTGGTAAAGTTGGAAGTCAAGCATCGCAGTCAACGGTGCATCCAATGTTACATGAAAAGGAGTCAGTTTGCTAGGTAAATACATGGTGTTCCAAGCTGTGATGTATCCACCGATCACGATTTCTTTGTTTATTGTTTCTTGCAAGCGGAAACCGTTAACATCAATTCCACCTCCGATTGGGAATCCGACAGGTGTGTAGCTGAACATATTGGTCAAGATGGCACCGGTTGTAGGATCACAATAGGTCACCTGATATTGGTGAATAACACTGTTGTTAGCCAATAAATACACAACGTTTGATGACGGACTGTACATAACCGAAGAACCGGCATAGTGTGAATTGGTATTGTCCCAAATGGTCGAATGCATGAGCGCACCAGAATAATCAATTCCCATCACATATAAGTTTTGCTCAAATCCGAACGGTTCGTTGGCCGATCCTGTCATGAAATAACCAACACCTGGCACTTCGGTAACAGCTTCCAACATATCGTGATCAAAGAATCCTGCTCCCGGAGAATCAGATTCGAAGCTAAACAAGTTGATTGCCTGATTGTTGAGATCCAAGCCCAAAATCAACCCGGTTTTTGAAACGGTAGTGTAGTTTGAGGGGTCTAAATTGCCTTGAATTTCGGTACCCACAATAATGACTTGTTGCATTGCTTCCGATACGATAATTTGATGCGGAATTTGCTCATTACCGCTGCTTTGAGCATGAAGATTCGATTGAATCATGTTTCCGGCGAAATCGGTTTCTACCACAAACAAGATATCCTTAGAGTGGGTTAAGTAACCTGTAAATAACAAGGTTCCTGTGTTCGGGCGTACTACGAAATCCATCAAGGTTGCATCTTTACCCAAATCCAAGTAAAAACTTGCTACTGGATTGGCGGCGAAATCGGTTACTTTTACAGTAGGAGTGAGCAATCCCGTATTCGGATTGATATCGGTGAAAGCAGCATAAACAAAATCTTTATGTGTTTCTACAGATAAATTAGGGTGTTCCCAACTGATGTTGGTGTTTTCGAATACGCGTTGCGCATGAAAACACACCGGACTTGCTGCCACTAGCAGCGTGAATAGTGCTTTTTTCATAAATAGTGAATATTGGTTATTAATGGTTCAAATATAAGTCAACTCAATTAAATCACTACTGCGGTTTTCCGCAGAATAAACCACATTTTTTGAGATTTAACCGGTTCTTCATTTTAGGTTGGTAAAAATACAATATGTTGTTAAAGAGTTGATTGTGTTTGTAATCTTAACAAATGCATTGCAGATTATGAATGAAAAGGGTATTTTATCACAATAAACTTCCTTCAATCAAAGAGTGGTGGTGTTGATTCAGCTTCCCAATTGCCGCATTCCTTCTCCCAACACCATGGCTACCGCATTGGCAAGATTAAAACTGCGCACTTTCCCCGGAAAAGGAATGGTCACCAATTGATCTTTGAAACGTTCCTGAATTTCAGGCGAAAGCCCCTCGGCTTCTTTTCCAAACACCAACGAATCGCCTGGTTGTAATTGAAGGTCGTAAAACGATTGCTCGGCGCGGGCCGAAAAGAAAAACACACGACGCTGATCTTCAACCCCCGAAAACCAATCTTCAAAGGTGGCATGCTCCACCAACTCAAGTTCCGGCCAATAATCCAGCCCAGCACGTTTCACGCGTGCGTCGGTGAGTTCAAAACCCAACGGGTGAATCAAGTGCAACCGACTATGTGTAGCAACCCCCAATCGACCGATATTACCGGTGTTATTCGGAATCTGCGGTTCTACCAAAACAATATTGAAACTCAGTTTGGGGTATTTTGAAGCGATTTCTGACATGTGGGTGCAAACTTAATTAAGAAAAATCATTGCTTATTATAAAAACAAGACTTAGCCTCGTTATTTAGAAAGATCAGTACTCTTCGAAGTGTGAACTCAGTCGCTTTGCAAAAAAGGGCGAGGTTCCATGCAGGAATGAGTGTCGATTTGTCAATTGTTTGACGAGGAGGTACGACGAGGAGTTTCGACAAATCAGCGAATGATCTGCTAATGGAACGCACTGTTTGCAGCGACAGGCATTTTTTGCTTACTTTTTGTTGCCTGGACAAAAAGTAAGTTCATGATTACCCTTTTTCAATCGCCAATAACAGCCGCTTTCGTTTACTTCCCCATCTAAACTTCCCTATTTTACCGCTTCTGTGCACCACCCGATGACACGGAATCAACAACGCGATCGGATTGGCACCTACCGCCGTTCCAACCGCCCGCGATGCGTTTGCATCACCTAAATAGTCGGCAATCATGCGATAGGTGACTACATCTCCGCTTGAGATTTCGGTCAAATACCGCCATACCGACACTTGAAACGGAGTTGCTTTTACCTGTAAAGGCAAACAAATAGCCGGTGAATTGCTTTTCAAAGCGTTTACTGCCAGCTCCTGCAATTCCGACGGTTGTTCGATTAATTCCGCTTCAGGAAACGTTTTTCGCAGGTGTTCCAAACCGTTTTCGCTGTCCTCAAAGGTCAATTGACAAATTCCGGTAGAAGTAGAAGCCACAAAAACTTCTCCCAAACAACTAGTGTGAATGCCGTAACTGATCTCAACCGGATCTTCGGTAAATGCCTCCAATTCACACGTTGTTTTTAGGAATTTCCCCGAAGGTTGTACCGCCGGAGCGTCAAAAATAGAAAGTTGAGCAGGAATTTTTACTTGCGCCAATGCCGGCGACCAGGAATTGTGCAAAACCCTGATCGGATCGCAGCCCACATATTCTTGAAACAGATGACGCGCTTCCCACACACCCAACTGCAATTCGGCGCTCAATTCGGCCAACGAGACCGAAAAAGGAGTCGCCTCCAACATCCGCTGTAAGGTAACAGCAGTGAGTTGCATGCGTTTTGTGTGATAGGACTGCTCCATACGATGACGGAAAATTAATCAGAATTTGGTGAATAACACGTTATCTCATCAATAATTCATTCCAACACTGTTTTTTTTAGAACGGTATTTGTTGCCCGAACATAGCTTCTGTCAATAGTATAGATGGATGAAAGTTAGAAATGGTTGAAGTGGGGAGAGAAGTGGGGACAATCAGTTAATTCTTCTCAGATAGGCATAATTTTCACCGTTTTTCTTCAGAACGTATTGATCCCAAAACCGCTGATCGCGAATAATGGAATACTGTTCAAAAAAGAATCCTGTTAATGCATTAAGTTTTGTTTTTACCGTTTCGATGGAAAGTTCCGAAGCTGATTCCACCGGGAAATAGGTCCATTCATAAGCTTCGTTTCCATTTAGGAATACATAATAATGTATGGACAGATCACCTTTTTCATCGGTAATCAGCGCAGGATGAATGACCACATCGCGCTGTCCTGTATAGATCAGAATGGTGGTGCTTTCAGAAAACGTGAATGGGAATGATTGTTTTTCATAAAATGGAATCAAGACATTTATTTCAAAATGGGGTTCAAACAATACCATTTCCCGAATAATATGATTAGCTTCTATATAGGTTCCATATTCAAAACTGGTGCGTTCAGGGTGTTTTTTGTTCCAGGCAAACAAACCTTCGTAAACATAGGGTTCAGGTCCGTAAGGTTCCTCAACAGTGGCAAACAACCAGTCTTCAGTTTCTTGTTCTTCCGACCAAAAATCGCTACTGTACGTATTGGTTCCTTCGTTGATAAAATGCCAGTAGAAAAGATTACAAAACTGCATCAATTGCGCTTCTTCCTTGCTCCTGCCAATAAATTCACCACACACAATTTGATCCACATACCAACCATCTGGTGTATTGACACCTCTGATAACTGACCCGAAATAATCGGTTAACCCAGCTGCTGACTCATTTTTCTGCCGGATCAGTTTAGCTTCGATACAATGTTCTTCAACCGGATTCATTGATTTTATCCCGGAATTTTTATGCCAGGGGTTTACCAAAAATGCTACAAACTTTGAAGAGTCCTCATTATAAAGTATCTGGTAGACATTTGTTGTTGAGAATGGCTTGCCAAGAGAATCCATTACTGTCTTAAATGGTTCCAATGAGTACGGAGCTTTGAGTGTGGTCTTCGCCAAATGGTTCAGGCAATTTTTTCGCCCTTGTTCCGATCCCTCCAATTCCCAAAATTCAGGGAACATTTCTTCCTCTGCATGCTCTTCTCGGTATTTTTTTCGCTGTTCCCTATAAATAGGGTTGGTTTTGCCAATGGTTTCCTGAATTCTGTATTTTGCATGTATGGAGAGATTGTAAAGCAATGCAGAAGCAGTTTTTTCATCGCTTCCCTCCGTATATTCGTATTCTTCAATGATCCAATCTTCTGTATCATGGTATTCCAGTGTCATGGAATTGGTGGTTCTGTCATACACATTCATTGTCAAAGATCCGAACCCAACAGTGTCTTTGTAATACAGGTTTACTTCTGGAAAAGTCACAATATGTTGCACGTCAAACCGGTCAGCAATAGCCTTGAGCTCATCAGCTGTTCCATAGACTTTCAAGGTGTCCATTAACACGATAAAGTTTCTGTCTCCACGGAACATCGTAAACAGAAACCGCTCACCGATCATCAGATTCAAAAAACCTCTGATATCGGTCATTTTGGTGTAGTTCTGAACGCTCTGAATGGTAGTTTGAATATTTGGTGGATGGCCGGATAGATCTTCTCCCAGATAATTTATTTCATGGATGTGGGTTTCAATTTCATGAATGTCTTTTGTAAAAGAAGAATCATATTTAAAACTATAAGGTGTCAAAAAAAGAATGCGCGGATTATAAGGGTTTTCCTGCCCGAAAACGCTAATCGATGTGCTAAGAAAAAGTAATAAGAAAATAGATTTCATAGGACGATGCTTGTAGATTGATCTTTATACAAAAATAATCACTAAAAGGTGTTGTCGAACGAAGTCCTTAAATTCGTTATCTCCCTGGTTGCTGAACACATTTCCTCCCGAAATAGACACTATCGAAGTACCAATTCTATGTTTTGTAAATAAATCCCTTGAAATCCCAACGCTTTGTAGTGATGATATTACTTAGCGACTACTGCAGGAAGTCTGCTGTAAGGCATCTTCTGTGAAGTAACCCTTTAAAAATTCACCTCGCAGCAGCTTAATGAAAAAGTTACTTTCTTTCAATTAATACAGGAAATTGCAACCACGAAGCAGCTTCCAATGAATTACAGGATGCAGAACGGGTGTTTTATTGGTTGTAAAGTCAAAATAACCCGTTTTAAGAAATCAGTTGATTCAATTCGGTTTTCGGTTATCTTCGTGTCTGGTCTTTACTCTGTTGTTTAACAGAAGAAACATTCTTAAAACACATGACAACTAATTTAACAAGTTCTGCTATTGATCGTCAGAATATTCTGAACAACACAGAGTTTTTAGATAATATTCAACGTTTTTTAGGCATTACAGGCATGTTGTATGAAGGTGAATACCGCTTTACCACTGCTCAAATAGCCATTTTTTATGAAGTCAGCACGAAAACAGTTAAGCGATATATTGCTTCTTCAGAAAAAGAATTGAGTCACAATGGTTACGCTGTGTTGAAAGGTCAAAAGCTGAAAGAATTTAAACAGTTATTTGGACATTTGATTTACGCTGATATTGACGACGATTCACAAGGGGACATTGATGTCCCTCTGTTAAATCAAAGTTCTGATAAACAGTCCCTTAATCGAATGAAAGCTTTAGCCGTATTTAATTTTAGATCATTCTTGAATATTGGAATGTTATTGACGGAAAGCGAACGAGCAAAATCTATTAGAAGCACGATTTTGGATATTGTTATCGATAGCCTGAATAGTAAATTGGGGGGGCAAACAAAGTACATCAATCAACGAGATGAGGAATATTTTGTGGCAATACTGCGAGAGCCAACATATAGAAAGGAATTTACAGAAGCTTTACATCAATACTTGGATATGGGGAATGCCAAGTACAGTATTTATACAGATGCTATCTATGAAGCCATTTTTCATGAAAACTCTAAGGAGTACAAGGAATTATTGAATATCAAGGATACCGAAAATTCAAGAGAAACAATGTATGCTGAGGTATTGAAGTTAATTGCTTCATTTGAAATCGGAATTGCTGACGCTCTCAAAGAAAAACACGATGAATTTGGAAGGAAACTAACACCTTTGGAACTCAATAAATTGATAAATGACTTCACAAAACAGCGATTTTGGATACCACAATTAGAAGATGTCCGTATAAAAATGGCTTCTCGAGATTATGGTTTCAGGGAAGTCGTACACACTCGATTGGAAAAATATATTCAAAGTATTTCACCAAGCGATTACCAAAAATTTTTAGGTGAACAAAGTAAAACCTTACAAGAACGGATTAGCGAGAATATTGAAATTTTTAAACGACTAAAAGATCGGTGACAATGAAGTTTAGCTATTTCGATACCGAGCATGCAATCAAAGTACACGATTATATTATTCAGGAATCAGGAGGTAAGTCTGGTACATTGAATATTGGGTTATTGGAAAGCGTGCTAGACCATGTACAAAATGATATTTATTACCCTGATTTGGAACACAAGGTCTGTCATCTATTTTATTCCATTAATAAAAATCACGCATTTAGTGATGGGAACAAACGATCATCTATTGTATTGGCTGCTTATTTTTTAGAACTAAATGGTTGTGGCCATTTGGTTAATCGATTCATGAAAGAAATGGAAAACATAGCTGTTTATGTTGCAGATAATCTTATCGATAAAGACTTATTGTTTGATATCGTTTCAGCCCTGATTTATAAAGCATCTTATCCGGAAGATCTGCAACTTAGAATTGTGAATGCAATTATGTGATTACTTTCCAATACAAAACTTACTAAAGATATTCCCCAACAAATCTTCCGTTGATATATCACCTGTAATCGTGCCTAGCTCAAACATCGCCTGACGAATATCCATCGCAACGAAATCGCCGGTTACGTTGGTGTCTAATCCCCATTTGGCTTTTTCGAGCGATTCGGCCGTTTTGTGCAAAGCATCCAGGTGGCGGGCATTGGTTACAATGGTGTCGGTTTGTGTATTAAAATCGCCCATCACCTGATCTACTAACCATTTCTTTAGTTCGTTCATTCCCGCACCTGTTTTGGCGCTGATTGGCAGAAATGAGGTTACGGATAGCCCTGAATTGGGAAGGTCTTTGGTGGCACGCAAATCGGCTTTGTTTCCTACAACTAAAAAATGTTTATCCGGAAATTGCTCCGCTAAACGATTGCTCCATTCAGTTGCTTCCAACTCGTTCATCGATTGGTGACCTTCCGAATCGGAGGCGGTTTGGCTGTAATCACTCATGATCAGCACCAACTGTGCCTGTTTGATTTTCTCGTGCGAACGCTCTATTCCCAGCGCTTCAATAGCTTCGGCGTCTTCTCTGATTCCTGCAGTATCGATCAACCGAAATAAGATGCCGTCGATGTTGAGTGTTTCTTCAATCACGTCGCGTGTAGTTCCGGCAATGTTGCTTACAATGGCGCGTTCTTCTCCCAACAATTGGTTCAGCAAAGTACTTTTTCCGGTATTCGGTGCGCCAACAATTGCCACCGGAACTCCGTTTTTGAGCACGTTTCCTAAAGCAAACGATTGGATGAGGCGTTGCACGTAATTCAACACCTCTATAATTAGTTGATTCAATTGTGTTCGATCGGCGAATTCTATATCTTCTTCAGCAAAATCAAGCTCCAATTCAACTAAAGAAGCAAAATGAATTAATTTTTCACGCAGGTCTTTTAGTTCATTCGAAAAGCCTCCACGCATCTGTTTCATGGCTACTTCATGCGCTCGTTTCGATTCAGAAGCAATCAAGTCGGCAACAGCTTCGGCTTGCGATAAATCCATTCGCCCGTTCATAAAAGCACGCATCGTAAATTCACCAGGCTCAGCCATTCTGCAACCACGTTCCAATAACAATTGCAAGATCTGTTGTTGAATGAACTGCGATCCGTGACACGCAATTTCAATGGTATGTTCTCCGGTGAAACTCTGTCCTTCGCGCAACACGGTAATCAATACTTCATCGATGATTTCACCGGCAGCAGTGCGAATGCGACCGAAATGAGCCGAATGCGATGCAACATCTTCCAACGATTTTGAAAATACTGAAGAACCGATTTCCAAGGCCTGTTTCCCCGAAACGCGGATTACGGCGATGGCACCCATGCCCTGGGCGGTTGATAAAGCGCAAATGGTATCGGAAGAAAGCGAATGATTCATGGCGCAAAATTACGATAAAGTGGAAAGAAAGTGCTATTTGGGAACGTTGAATTGAATCTGTATCTTTGAATCAACACCTGAAATGATGAAGAAATACCTGTTACCCTTTCTGTTAATCGCAGTCACGCAAGCTAGCGTAGCTCAATCAATTGATTATAAGTTGTTTCGATACCGTGAGTTGGGTTTCTTTAATAAGAAATCAGAAATTTTGAGCCAACTCGGTGTACCGGATAGTATCACTGAACCGCAGTATGAATGTGGTTTTCTATCGGAAGCCGAACAAGGGAAAAAGTATTATTCACTGAACTTTAAGAATACAGTATTCACCGGAAATGATGAAGAAGGTTATTTATTGGAAAGCCTTTTGTTTGAAGATGGCTTTTCAATTCGCTACGGAGAATTGGTGTTAGACGCTCGAACAACTGTAGCTGATTTAACGGCATTTTTGGGTGCTGAATGGGCGAATGATCTTGAAAACGGTTTAAACGGAAGTGTGGTGATTAGTTTCGGCGAGCATTCCGACGATGGTATGCGCTTCATTATCCGAAATGGTTTTTTGCAGAAATTAAATTATTGGTCACCTTGCTAGTTGCTTTTTTGAGTCGCTCTTACCCTCGTTGCCGCTTTACTGATCATCACGTTTATTGTTTTTTATAGCCTGCAAAGCAGTCTAATCTTTGCGACTTTGCGGTGAAAATTATTAACGCAAAGCTTGTGCTAATCGCATGTCGCCAATAGCTTTAGCGATGGCACAAGCTCCAGCGTAGGCACAGAGCCAAAGAGCGCAGAGAAGTTGCATAAGTGCAACGGGTTAGTATTAAACTATTTTCTACCGGATTTTAAATCTCCTCGAATGTGCACCGGATAAAACCAAAAAAGCCGATCCATCAGCTAAGGCTGACAGACCGACTTTTCAATAAAATTTTGGGTATTATTTTTTCGTAAATCGTAAAGTACTCATTCCGGTTTCA
>JBILJP010000159.1:0-10513 GCA_044377135.1 Fluviicola sp. | reverse complement strand
GAAAATTGTGAAAGAATGTTGCGGAGTCCTTTGTGCGATGCTGCGTACGAATTTTCTGTTTTCATAGTATGACTTTTCGGGTAAAATTGAGAACTTAGTCTCACAATTGAAAGTAGTTACTAATGTGTGAGTTGCTACCAAAAAGTAAAGCAATGCCTGAAACAAAGAGCTGATGAGTGTAGAAAAATTAAAAAAAATAACGGCTACCGAATGTCCGATCAGAAATACGGTTGAATTGGTAGGTGGAAAATGGACTTTTTCGATCGTTTATGTGTTGTTGAAAGGAAAACTTCGCTTCAAGGAACTTGAGCGTACTATTGAAGGAATCAATACCCGCATGTTGGTGAAAGACTTGAAAATGCTCGAAGCCAATGAAATCATTTGCCGTGAAGCTTTTGCCACCGTTCCGCCTACGGTTGAATATTCATTGACCGAAAAAGGCCGCGCATTGGAACCGGTTTTGTTGGCAATCCGCGATTGGGGACGAGCGAATATCTGATGGATAACCAAGGGGTTTCCTGTAAAATCATTTACGCTTTGGTAAAGTATTTCGCTACCACTTCTTCTCAAAACAAACACTACTTTCCACGCCGGCATATTGCCCGTAGTTCTCCATAACGTTATAACCGCATTTTGTATACAAAGCAATGGCTTCGTGTTGTTTTTTGCCGGTTTCCAGCATGCAGGTTGTAAATCCGAGTTCCTTCGCCCATTGTTCGAGTTCAGCTAAGATCAGGGATGCAATGCCTTTGCCACGTTGTTCGGGTGATACAAACATGCGTTTGATTTCCATGATGCCGGTTTCATATGCCTTAAGAGCGCCACAACCAACCGGAATCTCATTTTCATAAGCCAGCACAACGTATTTGATGGTAGCTATCTTGTTGAACTGTGCAAAAAAAGCATGTTCGTCTCCGTCGCGAATGGCCAGGTCTTTGTCGAGTGCTGCAACCAATGGGTGAAAATCGGGATCTTCCGAATCGGTTCGTTTGAATTGGTACATGTTTGGGCGACGTTTGATTTGCGGTATGAAATTAGCACTTAGTCATTAATTCTTGAAAGAATAATTTGCTTCGAAATATGGTTGGGTTAAGTTAATTCTACAACTTTCATTATTTTCGGGCAATGAAAACAATCATCTTAATAGCCTTTGCACTGGTAACAATTGGTTCCCAAGCACAAACAGACAGCACACGAAAAACACTGAACTGTTATATCTCCGGATCATTTTCAACATCTACCAACGACAATTTTAACCAAGGAAGTTATGCCGGCCTTGAGCTAGGAGTATGCGCCAAGAACCTCATGTTTGGGTTTGCTAGCGGTCGTGGAAATATCGACTTCTCTACCGCAGATAGAATCGAAAATTACTGGTACGAAATCAAGGCTTATGCGTGCATGCCGATTGGTTCGGTAAAAGGATACGCACTTGCCGGTTGGGGACAATACTACAAAACCACCCACAGTTTCATCGAATACGGAATCGGAGCGGCTTACAGTGTGAAACAATTCGATTTTTCGCTCACCATCAGCAATTGGGACAAGGTTGTTTATTTTACGCCGGGAGTGACGTATAATTTTGGGTTGTAGGGAGGTCGAAATCTGTTTTTTGTCAACTAGTTTTTTCTTGTAATCTGAATTCCCAAAAATAGTGAAAGAACATTTCAAGACCTTACCCAGCAAGCGCTTTCTTTACAAACGTTTTGCCATAATGATCGTTCATTAATTGTTGCTCTTCCTCATTACCTCTCTCGAAAACTCTTCGGATAATGGCGTTTGCTTGTTTATTCCAATCAATTTGTTTGAAGTCGGTATCCCAAAATAGCCCCAATCTTAATTTATGGAACGCTTTGGGGATAGATGATTCATGTTGTTTGTTATACTCAGCAATTTCATAAAATACCTGCATAAACAACATCGTTCCTTGTTCCAGATCAAGTGCTTTATCTATTCTAAACGACAAATCCGGAGTGAGTTTCCGTTTACCTTTCGTGATTGCCTGAAAAGTCTGTGGATGTTCATACACGGAAAGTGCAAATTGTCTTTTTACAAGACCTCTTTTTTTGAGTTCATGTTCAAGAATCAATCCCGGGTGAATGCCTTTGTATTTTTCGAAAGCCATTTTCATACCCAAATGTAAGCAAATATGCTTACGTGTAAAAACAAATTGCACTTCACTTTTTGTTAAAAACAAAGAAGTACGAAGCTTATTGATCTATTTAACGTTAGTTATTTCACCCCAAGTAAACATAAAAGCCAGAACCTACCGCAAAAGAAGTAGAACGCCTAAATACGTTTAAATGCACTCATAGAAAACGACTGAAACATGAAGAAGTCAATACAGCACAATTTGTTGACGCGATCGAATCGTTTGATCGACGGTCAATTCAGCGATATAAACACCAGGTTGGATACCCGATAATGCAACACTTGTTGGCATTTCAGCAGCATTAAAGCAGAAACATACTTTTCCTGAAAGATCGTACAAACGAATTTCAATCATTTCTTGTACGACGAAATGGGTGTTAATCGTGAGCGTTCCCGATACTGAAACCGGATTAGGGAAAAAGAACGTTTCTTCCGTTAACACTTCACTTAATCCGACATTACTGTAGTTGTAAACAGCCGAAGTATCCTCACAACCAGTTGAATTGGTAACTACAACAGTATACGGTCCATTACCATTGGCAGGCACTAAAGTGGGGGAAGTAGCTCCATTAATCGCAGTGCCATTATAATACCATTGGTAGGTAGAAAAGGCTCCCGTAACAAGATTTCCGCCCGAATAATTGATTACAGGTGTTGGGTTGGGAACAACTGTTACTAATTGTGACAAGGTAACAGCGCAGCCTGCGCTTGAATCGAAGACAGTCACAGTATATGTTCCACCGGTTGATACAGTGATTTCAGAGTCTAGTTCATTATTCGACCAAACAAAACCAGATCCGTTTTCGGCTGTCAATGTCACTGAACCACCTTCACAAAAGGTAGTCGGGCCATTCGCTGAAATGGTTGCAGGAGAAAGACAAAAAGAATCGGAGCTTTCACAGCCAGCAGCATTGGTCACATCAACCGTGTATTCACCATAACCTTCCAACGGAATATGAGTGGCATCAGTTGCTCCGTTAATCGGGTTGCCGTTATAACTCCATTGATAGGTACTGAAAGTTCCCGCAGATAAACTTCCTGCTGAAAAAACAATAATAGGAGTAGGTAAACTACCGGAAGTAACAGGTATGTTCAATTCTCCTCTGCAACCAGAAGAATCCTCAAAAATCACGGTATAGTTACCAGCAGTACTGACGGTAATGGATGAACTTGAACTACCTGATGACCAAGCGTATGTTGCAGCTCCAGAAACAGAAAGTGTAATTGGCGTTCCACCACAAATCACAAACGGAGCACTTTGATCAAGCGTAAGCGGGGAAGTGCAAAACGCCGATTCATAGGCTCCTAAATCGACAGTGCCTTGTATACGTGTTTGCGCGTCCAAATCGGCCGATCCGGAAACGGCTGCATTCAACCCCGCATTAATTCCCGAAGAAAATAAACTTAGGTGATAATCAAAACCGGTTGTGTCAAAAGGCGCAGATGTCAAGCTTCCCGGCACAACAAATAAGGGGTCAGCAGAAAGCACATTGGTTCCCGGCGCATTGTTAACAGCGGGTTGAATGATACAGTTGTTGATAACCGTTCCGGTAGCCATTACTTCTGAATCACCTCCATTATCCCAAATAATGGAGTTATCGATAGTACTTAAGTTGTTCATGGTAATGGCGCGTGTTCCAGCCCCATTTTGCAGTTGTCTGTTGTGTGCAACTGTGCAGTTGATCAATTTGTTGACTTCTTGATTGAATGTCTCATTCATGGAAATTACCTCTTGCCCGCTGGCATAATTTCCAACCACTAAACTATTCGACAAAATCAAGGCGGCAAAGTTCCCCACATAGAATGCACTTCCATCATCTGCAGAAGTATTTCCAGCAAAAACACACCGGTCAAAATCAAATACTGAAGAATTCAAATAGACCGCTCCTCCGTCGCCATTACTTTGATTAGAAGCAAAATAACAATCGGTAAAAAAAGCTTGATCGTTGGAAAGATAAACCGCGCCACCAACTGTATAACTGAGATTTGCTTCGAAAATGCAATCTTTCACGGTGCAAATCCCGGTATTGACCTGCGCAAATGCCCCTCCATAATCACCTGCATTACTAACAAATGTGCATTTTTCAACCACAGCACTAGAATTTGACGCATAGACTCCCCCACCCGCATCGGCACTTCCATTTAGTATTGCGATTCCACCTGTTATGGTGAAACCATTGATAAGCGTTTGATTACCTGTGTTCAGAAAATAGACTACATGATATGAATTATCCAATACAGAAGCAGTTGCAATATCGCCACTCAAAATGGTCACGTTTGTAACGGAATTACGTTCACTTAATAGTGTTTCACTACCATTAAAACCTCCGTAAACCTTTGTGCCGTTTTTAATCTGGAAATAGATGGTGCGTGTGGTGGATGTTGTAGGTTTATAGGTGCCTGCTGCTACCCAAATTTCATCTCCGAAAGTAGATGCTGCAATGGCACTCTGCAAATCTGTGTAAGCATTTGTCCAGCTTGTTCCGGTATTTGATCCTGTTGCATTGACATTAACGTACCAAGTAGTCGCAAAAGAAGTAGTGAATAATCCAACAATCGCTATTAACAGTAATAATGATTTTTTCATGATGTTTTGATGATGGTTACTCGTAAAAGTATTTGTTTCTCTTTCAAAAACAAAGTTTTTCCATTTACAAACACATACTAAAGGCGGTAAGGTAAAGCTAAAAAAAGAGGAAACTGGATTAAGATTCAAACACAGATTCCACTCATCATTCTCCGTTCTCATTCTCGCTCTGAAAAAGAAAAGCCAGATAGAATGAGAAATCCACCGCGGCGGAAGAATGAAGAACAAAAAGAAAAAGCATGATCGCTAAATGCTCTCATGCTTTTCTTTTTGTGAGCCCCAGTTATCGGGCGCTAAGTAACCAAATTGTTGATTATTCTTTTACCAATCGAACCATTCCGGTTCCTTGATTGGTTGTTACTTTCAAAAGGTAAATTCCGCGTGCCATATTGCTGATGTCGAATGTGGCATTTTGCTCAATGCGAATCAATTCACCTGTCGCTGCATAGATTTCAATGTACTGAATTTCACCGCTCGCTGTTACTTCAACTACATCAAACCCTGGATTTGGATGCACACCGATAGATACCGATGTTTGCTCGCTGAGTCCGATGGTTGAGATTACTGTGCAGACAGACGTATCGGAACATGTTCCGGATGTAATGACCACCGCATAACTACCGTTGGCAGTTGGAGAGAACGAAATACCTATTGCTCCTGCAATCGGCTGATTTCCGTTTCCGCAATCAATCCATTGGTAAGCAGCTCCGGTTTGAGTTGCCGTGATGGTGTTGTTGACTTCCGTAACGCTTACATCAGGTAGTTGATCTACAGCAACCGTTGTGGTGGCGCTGGCTGGTGATGTACATCCGTCTGCATTTGTGATGATCACCGTGTAGGTTCCATCCGCGACAACATCAATAGAAGCGGTTGTTTCACCGTTCGACCATAAATAACTTGTACCGTTAGATGACGTAAGTGTAACAGATCCGCCTTCGCAGAAAATCAATGCTCCCGAAGCCGAAATGATTGGTGCGTTTGGTGTTCCCGGCAATGATAAGGATGCATTCAAAGGCAAAGACGTACAACCCAATGCATCGGTAAACGTAATGTCATATGATCCGTCACCCAAACTACCAATAGTGGAAGGAAGTGTGATTGCTGTCGAACTTCCGCTTGCTACACCAGTCCAAGATAAATCTCCTGTTCCCGTTCCTGTCACTTCAATAGAACCGTTGTCTACCATACAAGATGATGGGTTGGTAATGGTTCCTGTAGCAATGATTGGTAATGCATTTACGGTTACTGCCGTTCCGGCGCTAGAGGCCGATGAACAACCGGATGCATCGGTGATACTCACTGTGTAACTTCCTGCGTCTGATACCTGAATAGATGCTGTTGTTTCTCCGTTCGACCAAAGGTAAGCCGATCCGTTAGAAGAAGTAAGTGTTACCGAACCACCTGCACAGAAAGTAGTGGTTCCTGTTGGAGTGATTGTTGGCGTAGCCGGAGCTGATGGAGCCGTTAACGAACTGTTGATGGTGTTCGATAAACATCCTGAAGCGTTGGTAAATGTAATGTTGAACGATCCGTCGCTAAGGCCTGAAATGGTTACCGGAAGCGTTATTCCCGTTAAACTACCGCTTGATGTTCCCGCCCAGGATAGATCTCCGGTTCCGGTTCCTGTGATTTGAATTGAACCATTGTCGATGGTGCATGATGTTGGGTTGGTTACCGCTCCTTGTGCAATCACCGGTATTGCGTTTACGGTAACGGTTGTTGGGTTACTTGCTGTAGATTGACAACCTGCCGCATTGGTAACTTGAACCGAATATGTTCCGGCAGTTGTTGGTGAAATGGATGCTGTTGTAGCACCTGTCGACCAGATGTAGTTTGATCCTGCTGATGAAGTCAAGGTTACAGAACCGCCCGCGCAGAATGTTGTTGCACTACCGGCTGTTATGGTTGGCTGACTTGGCAATGAATTCACTGTAACGACTGTTGAAGCCGAAGCGACCGATTGACAGCCTGCCGCATTGGTAACTTGTACAGTATATGCTCCTGAAGAAGACGGATTGATGGAAGCACTCATTGATCCATCAGACCATAAATAAGTTGAACCTGCCGAAGAAGTCAAGGTTACCGAACCACCTGAACAAAACGTTGTTGCTCCACCAGCTGATATGGTAGGCTGACTTGGCAACGCATTTACCGTAACCGTTGTTCCTGAAGATGCTACCGATTGACAACCTGAAGCATTCGTTACTTGAACAGAATATGTTCCGGCTGTTGTTGGAGAAATCGAAGCTGTTGTAGCGCCATTCGACCAGAGGTAAGACGTTCCTGTAGATGAGGTTAACGTTACCGAACCACCTGCACAGAAAGTCAATGATCCACCTGCGCTGATTGTTGGTTGAGACGGAAGTGCATTTACCGTTACGGCTGTTCCTGCACTTGCAACCGATTGACAACCCGCTGCGTTTGTTACTTGAACCGTGTAAGTTCCTGCGGTTGTAGGAGAAATGGAAGCTGTTGTAGCGCCATTCGACCACAAATATGACGTTCCTGCTGATGAAGTCAAGGTTACCGAACCGCCTGCGCAGAAAGTTATCGGTCCGCCGGCACTGATGGTTGGTTGCGAAGGAAGCGCATTTACTGTTACGGCTGTTCCTGCGCTGGCTACCGATTGACAACCTGAAGCATTCGTTACTTGAACCGAGTAAGTTCCGGCCGTTGTTGGTGAAATAGATGCCGTTGTTGCACCATTCGACCATAAGTAAGACGTTCCTGCTGAAGAAGTCAAGGTTACCGAACCACCTGTACAGAATGTTGTTGCTCCACCGGCACTGATTATCGGTTGGGCAGGAAGAGTGTTTACCGTAACGGCTGTTCCGGTGCTTGCTACCGATTGACAACCTGAAGCATTCGTTACTTGAACAGAATATGTTCCGGCAGTGGTAGGAGAAATGGAAGCTGTTGTAGCGCCATTCGACCACAAATAAGACGTTCCTGCTGATGAAGTAAGCGTTACCGAACCACCTGTACAGAAAGTTGTTGGTCCACCGGCTGTAATGGTTGGTTGACTTGGTAATGTACCAACAATAACAGTTGTTTCGGCACTCGCAATGGATGAACAACCTGCTGCATTGGTAACTTGAACCGAATAATTTCCTGCAGTAGAAACGATGATCGATTGTGTAGTTGCGCCGGTTGACCACAAGTAAGTAGTTCCGGTAGAAGCCGTCAAAGTTACTGAACCTCCAGAGCACAAGCTTGTTGGTCCGCTAGCACTGATTGTTGGTTGGGAAGGTAATGCACTCACCGTAACGGTAACAATCTGAGACATTTCAGCATCGCAGGTTGTTTGACAATAGTCTCCTGAAAGCGTGTACCAGCAACTAGGACTAGACATATTTACCAATGTTCCGTTAGTCGCTGAAGGAGATAGGTCGGGAACATTGGTTCCGGACGTTTGATTAAACGTAAATAACGCAACCAAATTTGCTTCATTTCCAACTAAACATGTTGCATTATTACTAAGAATGGTCGCCGGACTCAAAGCAGTGTTCCAAATGGCTACACGGTCAATATCCGCAGGAGAATAAGCAGCGTTAAACTGACCAACCAATAGCGCAGCAGTTGTCCCAAGTCCTGTTCCGCCCAAAGAATACGTTCCTGAACTTTCCAGAACACCGTCTACCCAAATTTCCCAACCTGTGCTTCTCACAACTCCGGTAATGTCATGCCATTGATTATCTGCGACAATTGTTGTTGATAATCCGGAGGATTTGATTGCACCAGCTACATCTCTTCCCTGAAAAGAAGCTTGTCCGGTTGCATTGATAAAGAGATAATAGCCAATTCCGCCACTCAAGTATTTGTCAACTATAAATTGGGAAGCGCCATTTACAACGGTTTTCACTCTTGCAGAAACGGTTATTGCACTAGTAATGCCACGATTACCCGTTCCCATGGTAACATAATCATTTGTTCCATCCAAATTCAGTGCTGAATTGGTGAAAAATGAATTGGTTCCAAAAACATTATAAGATGTTGTGGCTGCTAACGCTCCGGTATTAAATACCAAAGGACCTCCTGTACCTGCCACCGGACCTTGAATAACGGCATCAGTTGCATTATTTCTCAAATAGTAATTGACACCCAACTCGCTATTCCCCATGTTAATTGTGGTTGACGATCCCGGACAAACGGTACTAGAAGCGGCAGCTAAGGTTTGATTGGCTACACCTTCATTAACAGTAACTACAATTTGGGTTCTCGGACCGGCAATACATGTACTGTCCTGAACATAATAAGTAGTAGTTGTAGTGAGATTTCCTGTATTGTAGGTAGCTCCGCCACCGAGGTAGGTTCCACCGGTTGAGGCAGTGTACCATCCCAATGTTCCCGCACCGGTAGCGGTAAGTGTTGTTGAATTGTTGGCGCATATTGAAAGACTGGTTGTGCTCGCCGGAGCGGCAGGAGTAGCGCATCCCATTTTATGCACGAAAATATCACTTGAACCTACAGCTGTTAGGTTTAATACACCTGCTGATGGATCCATATCAACAGTAGCATTATAATAGCCGGTTGTGTGAATTTCAGCTAAACCATCTAAAGATACATCCACTCCATATATGCGATCATAATTCAACGGTCCGCCTATTTTCCAGGCAGAAATAAACCCACCAGATGAGGTTAGTTTTTGAATAAACCCATCCTCAAAACCATTTGATCCCACGTTGAACACACCAGCTCCCGGATCGAAGTCAATCGTACCGGAAAAAGTTCCTACAGCGTAAATGTTGTTGTTGCTGTCAAATGCAAGATCATTATAGTTTTCACCGGAGGCCGAAGCTAACTGATATGCCCAAATTAAATTTCCGGAACTGTTTAGCTGAATCAGAAATCCATCGTTGCCTCCCAGTGAAGTCATTGTTGACACACCAGCTCCCGGATCTGAATCAATTGCACCTGTGAAATAACCTACTGCCACGATGTTGTTATTTGCATCTGTTTTCACCGTATTGAAATACCCTTCTGATGCTCCCTCTATCGTTTTGTTAAAAATAAAAGCCCCATTTTGGTCCAATTTATTGATAAACATATCGTTCAGTCCCAATGAAGTGCTGTTGGCAACGCCTGCTCCGGGATCAAAATCTGCTGTTAGCGTGAAATATCCTGAAGTAATCACATTATTTGCATCATCTATATCTATAGACATTCCGATTTCATTTCCTGTTCCGCCAAGTTGCTTGGCCCAAACAAAAACACCGGCAGCATCAAGTTTTACAATAAAACAATCTTGTCCGCCAACAGGCGTTAACGTAACAGTGGCTGCTCCCGGGTCAAAATCACCGGCAACACTAAACACGCCTGTCACGTAGACATTATCATTCGCATCGATGGCAACGCCATTGGCACGTTCGTTTTGTGCTCCGCCCAATCTTCTTGCCCAAACGAAATTTCCCTGATCGGTTAATTTTAAAACGAAAGGTTCTTCATTTCCGGCTGATACCAGATTCGCAACACCGGCATTCGGGTCAAAATCAACTGTTCCGTAAAAATAACCGGAAATTAGCAGGTTGTTGGAGTTATCAAGCTCAAGTGAGAGCGGTACATCGTTTAACGAACCACCGATGCTTTTCGCCCAAATAAAATTTCCGGAAGCATCAAATTTTGTGATGAAAATATCATACCACGTTGTGGTGTTAGAGGTCATATTGAATACTCCGGCACCGGGATTAAAGTCTGCGGTTCCGATATAAAACCCTGTTGTGTAGACATTTCCCGCGGCATCAACTTTAACTTTTGTACCCTGGTCTACACCTGTAGTTC
>JBILJP010000158.1:0-10569 GCA_044377135.1 Fluviicola sp. | reverse complement strand
ACCGACACAACCGCTTTCCAATGGTTTGTAAATGGTGTATTAACAGCCACCACAACAGGGTCGTTTTGGCAAACCAGCTCTATACAAAACGGTGATTTGGTAACCTTACAATGTTCTTGTTTTACCGACTGTCCGCAAGCACTTTCGGCACAAGCCGGTCCGTATTCGGTTGAAAACCTGTTTGTAGATGCCGGTTTAGATCAAAACATAACTTCGGGCGAAAGTGTCATTTTATCCGGAACAACCAATGGTGTAACGTATTTGTGGACACCCGCTTCAACGATCGCTTCCCCTACTTCACTTCAAACCATAGCACTTCCTCAAACCACCACAACGTATTTCCTCACGGCATCGAGCCTCAATTGCACCCTTTCAGACGAAGTGGTTATAACAATCACCGATCAGTTTGTGATTCCGGGAAGCTTTTCACCCAATGATGATGGTGTGAACGATACCTGGGTCATCAAAGGAATTGATTTGTATCCGAATGCGAAAGTGACCATTTATGATCGCTGGGGGCAAGAAATTTTGGACGTAGTTGGATACAGCGCCGCAAAATCGTGGGATGCCACCCACAACGGACGTAAAGTAACCGACGGCACGTTTTATTACATCATCGATTTGCGCGATCCTGCTTACGATGAACCCTTTAAAGGATTTGTAACCGTTATCCGATGAAACAGCTACTTATTCTTCTCTCCGTTTTCACCGGTTTCGGTTGTGCTGCACAGCAAATTCCGCACATGAGCCAATGGTCGAACCACCAATTTGCGATCAATCCGGCACACGCAGGAATCAAACCCTGCTTGGAAGTACAAAGTACCTTACGCGGCCAGTGGATTAAAATGGACGGTGCTCCGGTTTCGGGTTGGGCTACCATTTCGGCACCACTTATGGCAAAGCGCAAGCATTATCTGAGTGGCCGGCACGGTTTGGGAGGAATTGTGAACTACGATCAATTGGGAGCATTCACACAGATCAGCCTTCAATTGGCTTATGCCGGACATTTCAACTTTACAAAAGACGATCGTTTATCGCTCGGCCTGGCATTCGGAGCAACCCAATTGGCCTTTGACATCGAAAAAGCAAAACCCTTGTTTGCCGATCCGCGCATTAACGGTAGTGCCGTTGAATTAAAACCTACGGCTACATTCGGTGCGTGGTGGAACGGTAAAAACTACTATGCCGGTTTAAGCTTGTACCAACTGATTCCACAACAGTGGAAAAACATTGGTTCAGACGCCAAATTTTCTATGCACGCCATGATCAACGGCGGTTACCGCATGCCAATAAACCAGGAATGGACCTTATTACCTGCCGCTTATATCGGATTTGCCAAAGCAGCGCCAATGGACTTGCAACTACAGGCATTGGTCGATTATAAAAGTCGATTGATTACTGGCCTGGGTTTCCGCAATACAGATGCCGTAATTGGTTTTCTCGGTTTCCGATTTGAAGAACGTTGGCGCATCATGTATTCCTACGATTTCATTCTATCGCAAATCAGACCGGGAACCTTTCATTCGCATGAATTGACCATTAGTTTTTCGCCTTGTAAACAGTTGAGTTCGGATCAGCAGCTGTGTCCGTTGTTTGAATAATTCTGAAGAATTATGAATGATGCAATTATAAATTATCAAGACAACTAGACTTAGATTGCACCCCCTTTTCACAAACTACATTTGATCTTTTCCGCTCAGGACTGACGCTGATCGCGTGTCGTCAAAAGCTTTTTCGTTGTCACAAACTTCAGCAAAAGCATCATGAAATAAACAGCCCCCCCTCTTTACAATCCATAATTAAACAATTGATAACCAATCAATTAAATTTTATTTTCATTTTCTTAGTAACTTTTTCGAGCGCAGTTGGTCATACTTTCAAACAAGCAATCAAACTCAAAAAAATAAAGTCATGAAACTTCAAACAATCATTTTAGCAGTTAGCTTCCTATTGATCGGAGCAACATCATTCGCAGGAAACGGTGAATCTATTTTCCGCAAAAAAGTAAACTCAAAAATCAAATATCCGGAGAATGTTTCTCAGAAAGTTGATGCGGAAGTTTATGTGCAATTCACGGTATTAGAATCCGGCGAAATTCACATCGATTCCATTTCTTCGGTAAGTGAAGAGATCAATGAAGGCATTGCCGAACAAATTAAAGCATTAAAAGTAAACGCATCCAATACGGACGTGATCGGAAAAACATTCCGTTATAAATTCTTGATGAAAGTACAATAATCGGCTACCTAAACACTTCGGAAAGAACGTTATCGAACAGTTCGACACGAAGGAACGATTACAACAGACTTTTCATACAGTTGGTTAAACGAACGTAAATTGAGCCTTACGTTCGTTTTTTTTGTTTTCGAAATTCTCTACTTTTTAATCTAAGACGATTGAAAGAATAAAACAAACAAAACCCCTTCTATCCATTGACCGATGCAGACCAATAACAGAAGGGGTATTCTGAAAACATAAGCTTAAACAGCCGGTGTATCCTCATTTCCGGATTTGTGTTTTTTACCATGTAGATCAACTACTTCGCGGGCTTTTTGATAAGCGAGAGCAAATTCGTGGTGATCGGCTTTTAGCACTTCTACCAACAGATCAAGTCCCTTTTTGAGTAACACATCAATTTCACGAACAGTTTCGTTGATAAGCTCAGTCGTTTTACCACGGTCTACGATTGCGCTGCGCGTATTACCAATTGTTACCGCAAGCTGATCAACTCGCATAACCAATTCATCAACTTCTGCTTGCAGGATACCGTAGTCTGCTAAAACGGTGACATTTTGTACCGCTGCATCTCTGACCCATCCCATGTATTGAAGAGCTGTAGCATGTTTCCCTTGATAAAGTGCAGAATCCATGAAATGTACTTGTTCTTCTAGCACCTTGTTGTCTGTAGCGGTTGCAAATGCCCGAAGTGCACTAACAATTTTGTGCGTGAGATCGGCCGCTTCCTGGCGAGCTATGTCTTTTCCGGTTTTCACCCCCAAAGTGCCGTTACTTTGCGCAAAAAGCAATTGGTCTAAGGTCTGAATTTTAGTAATCAATTCATTGTTTGCAATGACAAATGCCGGAACTCCGCTCCAGATTGTTTCATTGGCTGTACAAAGCGACTGCACGGTTTTGTACATGTTTAATTTGTTAATGATCCTGGTATTCATGATCGTTCGATTTATGGACCTCCGAACGGACGTCTTCATTCAGGTGCCCGGTTATTGTATTTTAAACGCAAGAAACACATTGAATTGTATCTGTACACTTCTTAAAACACATTAAAATCAAACGGTTAGTGAGCCTACGGATTGTCTGATTGATTGAACTAAAATAACAATTGAGTGAATCGCAGTGATTTCTTTTCGCTCAATGCGGGATTTTGAGATCAGCGATACACTTTTGGAGTGGACGATGAAATAGTCGCGATTTTCGTCCGAACTTTTAAGATACAGGAAGAAACTCAAAAGAAAAAGTACAACCCTGCGAGAGAAAAATGGAAGCTTGCACGAAAAAACCAGAAAATTTCGAGTTAAAAGCAGTAACTCACAGAAGAAAAGTGCAACCTGCAAGAAAAAAGTACAATCCTACGAGATCAAAACAGAAACCTCCGAAGAAAAAATTCAACTCCTTAAGATAAAAGTTGAAACGCACAAGATAAAAACGGGAACTTGGGAGGAAAAAAATGATGTTTGGGAAGGAAAAGGCGGAGCTTGGGAGAAAAAAGTAATAGCTTGTGTAATAAAAGGCGAAACTTTATGAAAAAGTTAAGGAATTGGCGGGTATCACTTCTTTTTATTACAATAAAAATGCCTCCGAAGATAGTCGAGGGCGGCTAAATGTTTTAGCTCACAGATTTTTTTTGTTTTTCAACTGTATTCGTGAAACATTTACAACTAAAAACGAGGCACTCTTTCGAATGCCCCGTAGTAAATGTTTTCACAACGGAATAATCCTTATTGTGATTCGCTTCAATTTGTGGGGTAAACATAAGCGGTTCAGTTGTTATTTCCAAATAATTTTGAACCGAATCTTACATGGAGTTGAAATTTATTAGTTTAGTAATGACTTAATGGCTATTTGCATGGATAAGACAATGAAAACAATATTTGGAAATAATAAAGGCTGTTCCATAGTAAGGAACAGCCTTAACAAATTGAAGCAAATCACAACTCACTCTTGTTCATGAAACAAATGTGTTAGTGATTAAATAGAAGCTCTCGATTTAACGTGTTAAATCTATAATGTGGGTTTGGAATCCACATGCCCTAACTCGGCCTAAGTTTTCGAGCTTCATGTTTGCAAATGTAATAAATAAAACAAGAGTGATAAAATAAATATTCATTAAGTTTACAGTAATTATTAATAGCAGCTATGGAAAAGATGATTCTAGGACTTGATTTGGGGACGAACTCGATTGGGTGGGCACTTGTAAAACAGGATTTCGAAAACAAACAAGGCGAAATTCTTGGAATGGGGAGTCGAATTATTCCGATGAGTCAGGATATACTAGGCGAATTTGATAAAGGGAATTCTGTTTCTCAAACAGCTAACCGCACACATTTTAGGAGTGTTCGTCGACTTCGTGAACGACATCTATTAAGAAGGGAACGATTACACAGAGTACTAAACATCCTTGGCTTTTTACCAAAGCACTACGCAGATCAAATAGATTTCAATGTGAGACTTGGGAAGTTTTTTGCTGAAGCTGAACCAAAATTAAATTATGGTATTGATGGTTTTCTATTTAAAACCTCATTCGATGAAATGCTCAGTGATTTCCTAAAACGCCAACCACAACTGCTAGAAAACGGCAAGAAAATCCCATATGATTGGACAATATACTATCTGCGAAAAAAAGCGCTGACTCAAAAAATAGAAAAAGAAGAGTTAGCTTGGATTCTATTAAACTTCAATCAAAAAAGAGGGTATTATCAATTGCGTGGAGAGGAGGAAGAAGAACAACCAAATAAACTAATTGAATTTCATTCATTAAAAGTTGTAGATGTCATAGCTGATGAACCTCAAAAAGGAAAACCTGATATTTGGTATTCATTGATTTTGGAGAATGGTTGGATATACCGTCGTTCCAGTAAGCTGTCATTGTATGATTGGAAAGATAAAACAAGAGACTTTATTGTAACAACCGATTTGAATGATGATGGTAGCCTAAAAGTTGATAAAGAGGGGCAAGAAAAAAGAAGTTTTCGTGCTCCAAGTGAAAATGATTGGACATTACTAAAGAAGAAAACAGAACAAGAAATTGAGTCCTCTCATAAGACTGTCGGCACTTATATTTATGAGGCTTTACTCCAAGATCCCAAACAAAAAATTAAGGGAAAACTTGTTCGAACCATTGAGCGAAAGTTTTACAAAGAGGAGCTAAAGTCCATCCTCAAAAAGCAACTAGAATTTCATTCAGAGTTGCAAAATGAAGATTTGTACCACGATTGTGTAAGAGAGCTTTATCGAAACAATGAGGCACACCAATATATATTGAACAAGAAAGGATTTGAGCATTTATTTGTAGAAGACATAATTTTTTATCAACGCCCTTTGCGAAGTCAAAAATCATTGATTAGTACTTGTTCTTTGGAATATAGAACATACCGGGATAAAGACGGAATTGAAAAAACGGAATATTTAAAAGCAATTCCAAAATCACATCCTATCTATCAAGAGTTTCGTTTATGGCAATGGGTATACAACTTAAGTGTTTACAGAAGAGATGATGATACAAATGTTACCAATCAATTTCTTTCCAATAAGGAAGATTACGAAAACCTGTTTCAATTTCTTTATAGTAGAAAAGAAATTGAGCAAAAACCATTGATGAAGTATTTCATGGAAAAGCAGGGATTAAAAGGTAAAATTGTCTCTATTGAATCTGAGAAATATCGATGGAACTTTGTTGAGGACAAGAAATATCCTGGCAATGAAACAGGTACACAAATCAGAACCCGACTATCAAAAGTAGAAAATGTTGCCGCTGATTTCTTAACACCTGAAATAGAATATAAACTTTGGCATATTATCTATTCTGTATCAGATAAAATCGAATTTGAAAAAGCTTTAAAATCTTTTGCCAATAAACATGACTTAAATGATATCTCTTTTGTTGATCATTTCAAAAAATTCCCTCCATTTAAAAGTGAATATGGTTCTTTCTCTGAAAAAGCAATCAAAAAGTTATTGCCATTAATCCGTTTGGGGAAATATTGGAATTGGGAGGCAATTGATACTAAAACAAAAGAACGCATCAGTAAAATCATTACCGGAGAGTACGATGAAGAAATCAAAAATCGGGTACGGGAGAAAGCAATTGATCTTACTTCCGAAAATCACTTCCAAGGTTTACAACTTTGGTTAGCAAGCTACATTGTTTATGATCGTCATTCAGAAGCGCAATTAGCAGGAAAATGGAATTCAGTTCAAGATCTGGAACAGTTTCTTAAAGAGTTTAAGCAACACTCTCTTCGCAACCCAATTGTAGAACAAGTAATAACCGAAACATTGCGTGTTGTAAAAGACATTTGGCTACAGTTTGGAAATGGTTCAAAAGACTTCTTTAACGAAATACATATTGAGTTGGGTCGTGAAATGAAAAATACAGCAGAAGATCGCAAGAAAATCACGAATCAGGTTACGGAAAACGAAAACACAAATCTGCGGATTAAAGCACTTTTAGCAGAAATGTTACATGATCAATCTGTAGAAAATGTAAGACCTTACTCACCTACTCAACAAGAGATTCTAAAAATATATGAAGATGGTGCTTTGAGCACAGAAAGTGAAATTCCAGACGACATTTTGAAGATTAGCAAAACCGCTCAACCGTCAAAATCGGAATTACTTCGTTACAAATTGTGGCTAGAACAAAAATATTGCTCTCCTTATACCGGACAAATTATTCCACTCTCTAAATTGTTTACACATGAGTATGAAATTGAGCATATAATACCGCAAAGTCGTTATTTTGATGACAGTTTTAGTAATAAGGTTATTTGTGAATCAGCCGTTAATAAACTAAAAGATCGACTACTTGGTCTTGAATTCATCAAAAAACACCACGGTGAAAAGGTTCTTTTGGGATCTGGTAGAGAAACGCAGATTTTAGATGAAGAAAACTACATCAATCAGGTAAAAGAGAATTATTCAAAAAACAGGTCAAAACGATCAAAACTGTTATTGGAAGATATTCCGGAAAAAATGATTGAACGGCAATTAAATGATACACGATACATCAGTAAATACATTTCTTCTGTTCTTTCAAATATTGTCCGCTCAGAAACTAACGATGATGGCGTAAACTCTAAAAATATTATTCCTGGAAATGGAAAAATAACGAATAGATTGAAACAAGATTGGGGATTGAATGATGTCTGGAACGACCTTATTCTTCCGCGTTTTGAACGAATGAATCAACTAACCAATAGTATGGTTTTCACTTCTTGGAATGAGAATCACAAAAAATTCCTCCCCACTGTTCCGCTTGAATTATCAAAAGGATTTCAAAAAAAACGAATTGACCACAGACACCACGCACTCGATGCTTTGGTAATTGCTTGCGCAACTAGTGATCATGTTAATCTGTTAAATAATAGCAATGCCAAATCAAATAGTCGCCAAGACTTGAATAGAAAACTTCGTATTTATGAAAAAACAGCCTATAACGATCCAACAACAGGGAAACGAATAGAAAAAGAAGTACCGAAAGACTTTCTGAAACCATGGTCCAGTTTTACCGTTGATGCAAAAAACAAACTTGAAACGATCGTCGTGAGTTTTAAGCAAAACCTGAGAGTCATCAATAAAACCACCAATAAATACCAAAGCTACAAAGATGAAGATGGAAATCTTCGTTTTGGGACAGACGGTAAACCAAAAAAAGACTTTATTTCACAAACAAAAGGTGATAGTTGGGCGATACGGAAACCAATGCACAAGGATACTGTTTCCGGATTAGTGAAATTACGCAAGAAAAAAGAAGTGTCGTTAAGTGTTGCGCTAGATGATATAGTGAACATTGTCGACAAACAATTACGACAATACATTCGCTCTTTAGTTAAACAGGGAATGGATAAAAAGAAGTTAAGTAATTACTTTAAAGAATTAAATTACACTTGGAACAACAAACTCATTTCACGAGTTGAAATTTACTATTGGGAATGTGAAAATGTTGCCTCAAGAGTTAATCTGGATACAAGCTTCAATGAAAAACGGATAGTTGATACCATTACTGATACAGGAATTCAGAAAATCTTACTTAATCACTTAGAGTGTTACAAAAATCGCATAGATAACAACGGAAAAGAAATCGCTCCAGAATCATTAGCTTTTACTCCAGAAGGTATAGAAGAAATGAATAAAAACATTGTTTCGTTGAATGAAAGTAACTTTCATCAGCCTATACTTAAGATGCGAACCTATGAATCAAGAGGGAATAAGTTTAATGTAGGGCAAGTTGGAAATAAATTAAACAAGTTTGTCGAGGCTGCAAAAGGAACAAATCTATTTTTAGCCATCTATCAGGATGAGAGTGGAAAACGGAATTATGAAACAATTCCTTTAAATGAAGTAATTGAACATCAAAAATGGAGAGGAGGTCTTTCAACAAACGAACAGAAGAACCTCCCTTTTATCCCTATCAAACCTGAAAAAGGGCAATTTTTATTTCAACTCTCTCCAAATGACTTAGTGTATGTCGCTGAGAATAACTTTGAAAAAGAATTGGACCATAGGAAAATTTACAAAATGGTAAGTTCTTCTGGCACACAAGTTTTCTTTGTACAAGCAAATGTCGCTTCCTCTATTGTAGACAAAAATGAATTTTCGACATTGAATAAAATGGAAAAAGACATTGATGGAAATATGATAAAGGCAATTTGCTGGAAACTTCAAGTTGACCGTTTAGGCAACATTCAAAAAATAATCCATTAGTTCTGAAACATTTACTTCAATTGAAAGTAAAGGAGCTAGTTAACAGGAAAAACCATTGAAACATGGTAAAACGCACTCTTCACTTTAGCAATCCTGCGCATTTATATACGCGCAACCATCAGTTAGTGGTTGAACTCAAAGATGAAAACCGCACGTCGAAAACCATTCCCATTGAAGATTTGGGTGTCATCATACTAGAGCATCCGCAAATTACCTTTACGGCTAACCTACTGGAACAACTCATGGACCAACAGGTAGCAGTAATTACCTGCAACAGTAAATATATGCCGTCGGGTATGTTTTTACCATTGGAAGGCAATAATGAGCAAACACTGCGTATGCGCACGCAATTGGAGTCGAGCGTACCGCTAAAAAAACAGCTGTGGCAACAAACCGTGCGGTCAAAAATACTGAATCAGGCCATGGTGTTAGAGCGCTTGGGAGTCCCTCATCAGCGCTTACTGCATTTACAAAACGATGTATTGAGTGGTGACACAAGCAATTGTGAAGCACAAGCAGCTTCGCATTATTGGGGCAAGATTTATGGGAGCAATTTTGTGCGTTCGCGCGATCCGGAAACGCCTAATGCACAACTGAATTACGGTTATGCAATACTCCGTTCGGTGGTAGCACGGGCACTCACAGCATCTGGTATGTTGCCATCTATTGGTATACATCACAAAAACAAGTACAATGCATTTTGTTTGGCCGACGACATCATGGAACCTTATCGGCCGTTTGTGGATTGGACAGTGTTGCACTTGTCCGGCATTCATGAAACAACGGAAGGATTAACCAAAGAGCAAAAAATAGAATTGCTCAAACTGCCTCAATTGGACGTTATGATCGGCGACGTAAAACGCCCATTGTTTCATGCCGTTAGCATTACCACAGCCAGTTTGTATAAATGCTTTGAAGGCACGCAACGCAAGATTACCTATCCCGAATTATGAATTCCTCACGTTTTAACGCGTACAGAAATATGTGGGTAATGGTGTTATTTGATTTGCCGACAGAAACCAAGAGCGAGCGGCGTATAGCGAGTAAATTCCGTAAGAACCTGCTCGATGATGGTTTTATCATGTTCCAATTCTCGATCTACATGCGTTTTTGTCAGAGTGTCGAGAACGCTGAGGTACATACCAAACGTGTAAAGAATAGTCTGCCTGAAAAAGGAAAGGTGGGCATTTTTTCTATAACCGATAAACAATTTGGGCGCATGGAAATATTTCATGGTGTAAAGAAAGCTCCCGAGCGAGAAGTACCTCAGCAATTGGAATTGTTTTAAGTGGTTGATAACTTGTGCTGGCTGTTGAAAAAAAAACACGCTCAATAGTCGCTACATTACATCAAAGCGCAATGCTCAACGTCATAAAAGTCGAACACTCAGAAACCAAAAAAAGGGTTCTCGAAGTATCGGATTGTTGAAAATGGCATCCATTTTTTATTTCTAAAAAACAGTTGAATCCCTTGTTATTTCTAGAGGATAAGCCACTCAGTTGTTGCTTATCCTTCTAAAAATACAAATTGAAAGCGAATCACAACATTACAGGGTTGGCTGTTACTGCGAATTTTGTTGTTGCTTATCCTTCTAAAAATACAAATTGAAAGCGAATCACAACAAGGGTT
>JBILJP010000512.1:0-3011 GCA_044377135.1 Fluviicola sp. | reverse complement strand
TTAACCTCCCGGTCAGGAAACTTTCCGGGAGTTTTTAGTTTTACAGCATGAAAGAACTGTTGATTCGCAGCATCGTTGGAATAGTATTTTTGGCCATTGTGTTTGTGCCGTTTATGGTAGATCTCAATTACCGTTCAAATACCTTCAACGTTGTGTTGTTATTGTTTGCTCTTGTAGGAACGGCAGAGCTTTACAAGATGCGCAAAGCTGTTTATCCGGCGTCAAAAATGCTTCCCGTAGCGTTAGTGATCGTTGTAGTAGCTTTCCTTCCGTTTGTATTAACCACATTCAATGATTTTATTCCGAGTATTCCGGCAGGAGTTTCAACTGAAACCCTTACTCCGCAATTGCATACATGGCTTTTGTCTCTTTGGGGCATATTATTGGTTGCAATTGTTGTTTTTATCATCTTGATTTTCAGAAAAAACGAAATCACTTTCATCTTTAAAAGCACGTTCCTTCTTGGGTTGGTTTACCCTTTACTCCCACTCTTAACACTGAGTTTTGCGCTTACGGTTTCGGATCCGCAAGAAAAGTTATACCTTTTTATTGCCCTCATTCCGATTTATCTCAACGATACATTAGCCTACGCAACCGGTCGTTTTATTGGGAAAACCAAACTCTTTCCATCTGTTTCTCCCAAAAAGACATGGGAAGGATTTTTCGGAGGCGTTTTCGGAACAATGATCGTGATGCATATTTTGATCTATTCCGTTGGAGAATACTCGGTCAATCACGCTTTCATTATCACGTTCGTAAGCATTCTAGCTTCCGTTTTATCCACCTTTGGTGATTTGTTTGAAAGCAAACTCAAACGTGCCGCTGGCGTGAAAGATTCGGGGAAAATTCTTCCGGGACATGGCGGAATCCTTGATCGAATAGACGCGATGCTCTTTGTAGCTCCCGTTTTATATGTACTTTTAAAACTCTTTTAAACCCATAAAGCATGACATTACACCGCGAAGGCTACGCCACTATTATTCTTGCTTCCCTTGTTCTGAGTATCATGCAGTGGGGCAATTTCCTACTTTGGCAACTAACAGGATGGTTGTGGTTGTTCTTACTTCTTACGCTTGGCATCTTGGTTTTGGCCTATTTGATTGTTCAGTTTTTCCGCATCCCGAAACGTAGTTTCACTTTTGGTCCGAATGACGTATTGTGTCCGGCAGATGGTAAAGTTGTGGTGATTGAAGAAGTAGAAGAAACCGAGTATTTCAAAGACAAACGCATTCAGGTTTCTATTTTCATGTCGCCGCTCAACGTTCACGCCAATTATTTCCCTATTAGCGGAAAAGTAACATTTGCGCGTTATCACAAAGGATTATTTCTGGTTGCCTGGCACCCGAAAAGCAGTACGGATAATGAACGAAGTACGTTTGTGGTGGAGCATGCATCCGGTCATTCGGTGCTGTTTCGTCAAATTGCAGGAGCTGTGGCGCGCAGAATTTGTTACTACGCACAAGAAGGTCAACAAGCTACAACGGGTGAAGAATTTGGTTTCATCAAGTTCGGTTCACGTGTAGATGTTTTCTTACCACTTGGCACACAGCTAAATGTTAAAATTGGCGAAGATGTTAAAGGAAAGTTAACAACCCTTGCTGTGTTGAAATAAAAGGAGTATTTTTAAATCGTTATAACAAACTAAAAAGATTAATCATGAAAAAAGTATTTGTTGCTTTGTCGTTGATGATGTTTGTAGGTTCCATGACTGCTACAGTTTATGCAGCTACTAACAGTACTTCAACTGAAGTTGTTAAGAAAGACGACGACAAGAAGAAAAAATCTAAGAAATCTAAAAAAGCGTGTACTTCAAAAGGAGCTTGCTCTACTGAAAAAGGTTCATGCTGCGCTGGTAAAAAAGCGGCTTAATTAGCTTTCAAAGAATACTGGGAAATCCGGTTTCTGCTTCAGGCGGAAATCGGATTTTTTGTTGAACCCACTTGTTGTTTAACAACCATTGTGACCGGTCTCAAAAGTTCATCCACTATTAACATTACCTTAGAACATTCAAAAAAAACTGCATGAGCGATACAACCATTACCAGTTCGATATCAGGTTCCGACTTAAAGGCATCTGAAATTGTGCTCGCAAAAACCATTCGTCCATCGTTGTTGCGACTCATTCAGACAGAACATCCTGATTTTAACGAAACAAGCGTGATTTCGGTAGATGAACTGAAAGATTACCGTGAAAAATACATCAGCAATTCCTTGCTATCCGAGTTGGGTGAATTGACCCAGTTGGAAAAAACAGTGATCAAATCCATTACCGATCGCACTATTGTTTCGGATAACTTAGGCGACGACGAAATAGAAGCATCCACGTTTGGTCAGCGAATAGCGGACAAAGTAGCCAGTTTTGGCGGTAGCTGGACCTTCATTATTTCCTTTGGAGTGTTTCTTTTTCTGTGGATCCTGGCAAATATCTTGTTCCTGAGTAATAAAGGTTTTGATCCTTATCCGTTCATTTTGCTCAACCTCATCTTATCGTGCATAGCTGCCATGCAAGCTCCGGTAATTATGATGAGTCAAAACCGGCGTGAAGAAAAAGACCGCGAACGCGCCAAGAATGATTATATGATTAACCTCAAATCTGAATTGGAAATTAGAATGCTGCATGAAAAGATTGATCATTTGACCATTCATCAGCACGAACAAATCATGGAAATGCAACGCCAGCAAAGTGAGATGATGGAACATTTATTGAAAACCGTCAACGGAGAAAAATAGTCGGAAGAATCTTTTATAAGTACCGAATTCAGCCTCCCCCTTAACGAAGTGATGAAGGGAAGAAAAAGCGTAGCTTTTGAAGACTGAGACCAGCCTGAGAAGGCTTAGGTCGAAGGAAAAGGGGGATGACAAAACCAATTAACTTAAAAAAACTAGAAACGTTTTTTAAACACTAGTGTCCGATAAACAAAAAAGAAAAGTTCAGCATTAAGGGCAAACAGCAGCTTTCAACGTTTTTACTCATTAGTAGGGTTGCTTTTGCCACGAATCATCCAGATCGGA
>JBILJP010000157.1:0-10597 GCA_044377135.1 Fluviicola sp. | reverse complement strand
AGGGATTTTAAAGTCAGGTGGGGCGTATGTTCCAATAGATATAGATTATCCAGAAGACCGTATATCCTACATTGAACAAGACAGCAAATGCAAAGTAAGCATCGATGAAAATGAGTGGAAAGCGTTCGCTGAAACCCAAAAGACCTATTCAACCAAGGCCTTAGATGTAGCACTTAGATTGGATCAATTGGCTTATGTTATCTACACTTCAGGTTCAACAGGAGAACCAAAAGGAGTAATGGTTGAGCATGGCAATTTGAGTCAGTTTTTGTACAATGCCTTAGCAGATTATAGAGGAACAACTAGAATTGTTCAACCCTTTGTGGCTTCGGCTTCGTTTGATATCTCCTTGTTTCAGTTGTTTTTCCCTTTGGTGAGCGGAGGAAAAAGTATCATTGTCGACAAAGCATCGTTTCAAGACCCAGCAAGCTTCACAGCTATTTTGAAAGATTGCACCGTGCTTGATACAGTCCCCGCGATGTATGAAAGCTTGGTGAATCATATTCATCAGCACGAAATTTCAACTTCGTTTGATCAGATTGAAAAGGTATTTATAGGAGGTGATAAAATTCCAGATCATTTGCTGGAGGATTTACAGCTGATTTTCAAACAAGCATCGATCATAGTGACCTATGGCCCAACCGAAGGTACTATTTTCTGTACCGACTTGGTTTATCCGGCCGCGGCCACTCCGCGTTCTACTTTCTACAAAGGTTCTATCATTGGCAAACCGAATAACAATGTTTCGATTTATATTTTAAACGAAGGCAAACAACTTCAACCCGTTGGAGTGACAGGCGAGATTTGCATTGGAGGTAATGGAGTTTCGAGAGGTTATTTGAATCAATCCGAATTAACCCAGTCAAAATTCATTGCCAATCCATTCAAGAATGAGGGTCGTTTGTACCAAACAGGCGATTTGGGAAGATGGCTTCCGGATGGGAGCATCGAATTCATGGGTCGCAAGGATGATCAGGTAAAAGTTAGAGGATACCGCATCGAATTGGGAGAGATTGAAAATGTCTTGCAGCGTCACGAATTGATAGAAATGGCTGCGGTTGTGGCTAGGACAGATGATAAAGGAGAGACCAATTTAGTGGCCTATTTGGTAGGGAAAGAAGATTTGAACTCCTCACAGCTTCGCAAGCGCTTAAGTGAAATGCTACCGGTTTACATGATTCCGTCACATTTTGTTCAATTGGATAGCTTCCCCCTCACATCGAACGGCAAGATTGATAAGAAAGGGTTACCAGATCCTGATGGATTGGGCATGTCAACAGGTGTTGAATACGTGGCACCAAGAAATGAAATGGAACAGAAACTAGTGACGATTTGGGAAGAAGTATTGCAAAGAGATAAAATTGGCATCAAAGAGAACTTCTTTGAATTGGGAGGACATAGCCTCAAAGCCTTGGTCATTCTCAATACAATAGAACATGAGTTTAATGTGAAGTTGAAAATTGATAAACTCTTTACGAACCCTACAGTCGAATTTATCAGCAATGAAATAAAGGCGAAACAGTGGATTGAATCTTCCAAGGAAAGTAATAATGATGAAAGAGAAACATTAGAACTATGATAGATATAGTTGAGTTCATATTAGAGCTATCCGAAAAAGATGTAAAGCTCTACGTTGAGGAAGGGAAGTTAAAAATCAATGTTCCAAAAGGAGGGTTGGATGAATCCTTATTGCAGAGGATAAAAAGCAGAAAAGAGGAATTATTGACGTACTTATCGGATTCGGAAAATGGCAGTAATAGGGAGATTCCAGTCATAGATCCTGCCGAAAATTATTCCATTTCTGATGCCCAACGAAGACTATGGGTGCTGAGCCAATTTGAAGAAGCTTCAACTGCCTATAATATTCCGGGAAGTACTTTTTTGAATGAAAACATTCATATTGAAAATTTCAAAAAAGCAATAGAAGCAACAATTGATCGTCATGAAATTTTGCGAACGGTTTTCAAAGAAGACAGCTTAGGTGAAGTACGGCAGTTCGTCCTAAAAAGAGAAGAGCTTGGAACAATAATCGATTATAAGGATTTTAGAGAAGAACAGGATGTTAATTTTCAAGTAGCCAATTACATTGAAAAAGAGTCGACTCGACCATTTAATTTAGAAAAAGGGCCATTGTTGAGGACTGCGCTACTTCAAGTAGAGAATGGAGCATACGTCTTTTACTTTAATATGCACCATGTGGTAAGTGATGGTTGGTCAATGGAGGTATTATCGAAAGATGTTTTTGCTTTTTATGAAGCTTTACAGTCGAATTCTGCTCCAAACTTACCAGAACTCAGAATTCAATACAAGGAATATGCTAGTTGGCAACAAAAGCAATTGGAAGGCGAAGAGTATAAAGAACACAGGCAATACTGGTTAGATAGTTTGTCTGGAGAATTACCGCTTTTGAATCTACCAGGAGCACATCAACGACCCAAGTTAAAAACATATAATGGTCAAAGTTTGATTACCTTTTTGGATAAGGAAACAATGACCAAGCTTAAAATGTACTCTCAGCAAAAAGGTGGAAGCATTTTTATGGGCTTATTAGCAGTTTGGAATGTTCTGATGTATCGTTATTCTGGTCAAAAAGACATCATTATCGGGACACCCATAGCTGGGAGAGATCATAGAGATCTTGAAAACCAAATTGGGGTGTACATTAACACGCTCGCAATCAGAAACCAAATCGATCCATCAGAGAGTTTCGACGCTTTTTATGAGCAGGTTAAAAACAAAACGATTAAAACCTACAATCATCAAATGTACCCCTTCGATCGATTGGTTGAAGATTTAAAACTGAAAAGAGATATCAGTAGAAATCCAGTTTTTGACGTAATGTTAAAACTCCAAAATCTAGGGGAAATAGGGGAAGGAATTTCCTTAAATGAACAAGATTTTCAAGAGGTAAATAGCTTAGGGAACAAAACCGTCAAATTTGATGTTGATGTAACGTTCAAAGAAACCGATGAATACATTTCATTCGAAGTAGTTTTCAATACAGATTTATATGAAGAAGAGATCATGAAAAATCTCATGAATCACTTTAAACAGTTATTGAACACTATACTCCATACACCTAGTAAAGCGATCGCTGAAATTGATTATTTAACTGAAAGGGAAAAGCAAAAACTCTTGATTGATTTTAATCACACAAAAGCTGATTTTCCGCATGAGAAAACAATTGTTCAATTGTTTGAAGAACAAGTACAAAAAAGCCCCGATCAAGTGGCGGTTGTATTTGAAAGTACCGAATTGACCTATCGTGAGCTAAACGATTGCACGAACCAATTGGCGCATTACCTAATTGCTCAGTATGATGTGCAACCCGATGATTTAGTTGGAATAGAACAAGCAAGAAGTGAATGGGGAATAATTGCAATGCTCGGTGTTCTGAAGTCGGGTTGTGCCTATGTTCCAATAGATCCGGATTTTCCGGAAGATCGAAAAAAATACATTAAAGAAGATACAAAATATAAGCTCTGCATAGATGAAAAAGAGCGTATTCGATTCATAAGTAATCAAGATGACTTTAGTATAAATAATACAGCAGTAACTACGAAATCGAATAACCTAGCATATGTCATTTACACTTCTGGATCAACAGGAAAACCAAAAGGCGTTCTGATAGAACATAAAAACGTCGTTAACTTTTTTGAAGGGATGTCGAGGATTTTTGGAAATGATCCAGGAAAATTACTCTCATTAACCAATTTCACGTTCGATATTTCAGTGTTAGAATTGCTCTGGACATTGGTTAACGGATATCAGGTTGTGATTCAAAAAGACAGTAGAGATGTGGCTTCTCATTCGGTTGGTAAAAGAAAACAGTTGGATTTCAGTTTATTCTATTTTGGAAATACTGAAGAGGGCGGGGCCAATTATAAGCTGCTGATGGAAGGGGCAAAATACGCTGATAACAATGGGTACACCGCTATTTGGACACCTGAAAGGCACTTTCACGAATTTGGTGGATTGTTTCCCAACCCATCTTTAATGGCTGTAGCTATTTCTTCGGTTACCAAGAATGTTGGAATTCGAGCAGGAAGTGTCGTTGTTCCTCTGCATCATCCAATTCGGATTGCTGAAGAATGGTCGGTAGCTGATAATCTTTCTAATGGTAGAGTCGGGATCGCATGTGCTTCAGGGTGGCATTCAGATGATTTTGTGCTTGCCCCTTCGGATTATAAGCAGCGTCATGAGAAACTGTACCAATCAATTGAAACAATTCAAGATCTCTGGCAGGGAAAAAGTGTCGAATTTGAAAATGGTAATGGGGAGTTGAAAGCAACTGAAATTTTCCCAAAACCCATTCAGGATAGATTACCAATGTGGATTACCTCCGCAGGGAATATTGAAACGTTTATTTCAGCGGGTAAATTAGGACTGAATCTTCTAACTCACCTATTAGGCGAAACGGTTGAAGGTCTTGCCGAAAAAGTAGCCGCTTATCGTCAAGCTTATTTGGAAAGCGGACACGATATAAAGAATTCAAAAGTTACATTGATGCTGCATACCTACATTGATGATGTAGAAGAAAATATTGATAAAAAAGTCAAAATACCGTTCATTAATTATTTAAAAAGTTCCGCAGGACTGTTGCAACGCTTATCTCCCGATAAAGTGATTAAAGCGGAGTTTGATAAGGTGTCCGATGAAGAAATGGAACTATTGTATGATAACGCCTACAGGCGTTTTCTTGCGAATGCCAGTCTTATCGGAACATCAAAGGTGTGCTTTGAAACATTGACAAAATTAAGTGCGATTGGAATTGATGAAATTGCTTGTCTGATTGATTTCGGTGTTGATTTTGACGCCATGATGAATAGTCTAAAAAGTCTAACCAAACTCAAACATGACTATGGACTTCTTCAAGAGGATTATTCTGTTTCTGCACAGATCAAGCGCCACCAAATTACACATTTACAGACAACTCCTTCAATGGGAGCCATCCTGAATCAACATCTTTCAGAAGGTGCCAATTACAATTCAATTAAGTACCTATTATTGGGAGGGGAGCGACTTGATTCTTCTCTGGTAAAATCACTTTATCAAAAGTTGCCTCAAGCGCGTCTCTATAATATGTATGGACCAACGGAAACGACAATTTGGTCCACTGTAAATCACGTAACAAGAGGAAGTGATAAAATCACGATTGGGCAACCAATTTTGAATACAACTATTTATATCCTTGATGCTGCGAAAAAACTCGTTCCACTTGGTGTTCAAGGAGAAATCTTTATTGGTGGATATGGGGTAGCCCGAGGATATACTTCGGACTCACTCACTCAGGAGCGCTTCATTGAAAATCCGTTTAGTCCGGACGAAAAATTATATGCAACTGGCGATTATGGAGCTTGGAGAGAAGATGGAACAATTGATTACATAGGAAGAAAGGATGATCAAGTCAAAATTAGAGGATATCGAATTGAATTGGGCGAAATTGAACATGCGTTGGAAGCGAAAAATGAGATCGACCATGCTGTTGTTTTAGCAACCGAACACGAATCTGATGAAAAAGAGTTAGTTGCTTACGTTGTATGTAATACAATGCTGACCGTAAATGAATTACGGTCGTATTTAAGCACAACCTTGCCCGAGTACATGCTGCCAAGTAAATTTGTTCAATTGGAAAAAATACCACTTACACCAAGTGGAAAAGTTGATAAAAAAGCATTGTTGACAATAAAAGGTGAGAACTTGTTGTCGGGTGTTGAGTATGCTATTCCCAGAACAAGTCTTGAAGAAAGACTGGTTGAAATATGGCAAGTAGTTTTGAAGAAAGAAACCATTGGGATAAACGATGACTTTTTTCTTTTAGGTGGACATAGTTTAAGTGCGATTCGTTTGAGTAACGAATACAAACTAAAATTGTCAGTCAATTTGACGTTGAAGGATTTGTTCACACATACCACCATTGAAAAACACGCTGCATTGATTCAATCTTCAGACCGATTCGAACTAATGCAAATTGATAAAGTTGATTTACAAGAGAATTACCCAATATCGGATGCTCAAAGAAGATTATGGGTCTTGAGTCAATTTGAAGATGGATCAGTAGCTTATAATTTACCCGGTAGAGTGGTCCTAACTGAAACAATTGAAATTGACTACTTCAAAAAAGCTGTTTATGCGGTAATCGAAAGGCATGAAGTATTAAGAACCGTTTTTAAAGAAAACGAACATGGAGAAATAAGGCAGTGGATTCTGACCGCAGAAGAACTGGATTTCAAGATGGAATACCATGATTTTAGAGATCACGACAATAAGTATGAGGAAGCAGAGCATATAATTACGGACGACTTGTATAAAGCCTTCGACCTTGAAAAAGGCCCATTGTTAAGAGCCAAGTTATTACAAATGAACGATGGTGAATATTTGTTCTGCTATAATCTACACCACATCATCAGCGACGGCTGGTCTATGGGGGTATTATCCAAGGATGTTTTCACCTTTTATAAGGCTTTTAAAGAAAACACTTCGCCTGAATTAAGGGAACTTCGTATTCAATATAAAGACTACTCTTTTTGGCAATTATCCCAATTGGAAAACGAAACAATTCAAGCGCATAGAAGTTATTGGATGGATAACCTTTCCGGAAGTTTACCATCAATCAATTTGCCAAGTGAAAAGTTACGTCCCGCACTAAAAACAAGTAATGGGCAGGCTTTAGGGGCTTATTTAAACAAAGAATTGAGTAAGCAGTTAAGAGACTACACAAATGAGAATGGAGGAACTTTATTCATGAGTTTACTCGCATCTTTTAATGCGATTTTGTTTCGTTATACCGGGCAGAATGATGTCATTATTGGTACTCCCGTTGCTGGAAGAGATCATATTGATTTGGAAGATCAAATAGGGTTTTATATTAACACCTTAGCACTTAGAAATAAGATAGAAAAAGACCATGCCTTTAATGATCTTTTTGATACCATCAAGCAAAATACTTTGAATGCATACACGCATCAAATATATCCGTTTGATCGTTTGGTGGAAGAGTTGAATTTTGATAGAGACACGAGTAGAAGTGCAGTGTTTGACGTAATGTTGGTTTTTCAAACCCTTGAAGAGAATGTAATAGAAGTCGAGTTAGATCTTAGAAAGCAAGATGACATATTTGAGCAGGGGAAAATAAATAGCAAGTTTGATTTATTGATCAATGTACAAGAGCAGAAGGATTACTTTGCTCTGTCAATAGAATACAATGCTGATGTCTACGAAAAAGAGGTGATTGAACGGTTTATCCGATATTATAAGTTGTTGTTAACCGAATTATTGAATAGTCCAACGGAAGCAATACTTGAACTAGATTATTTACCTGTTCAAGAAAAAGAAACGTTGATTTCTAAATTCAACCAGTTGAATGTTCCTTACCCAAAGGACAATACCGTTATTGGTCTTATTGAAAAACAAGTAAGAGACACGCCAGATCATATCGCAGTAGTATTTGAAGAAACGGTGCTTTCATATCGTGAACTGGATGAGAAATCCAATCAGTTGTCAAATTACCTAATTGAGCATTACAACATTCAACCCGATGAGTTGATTGGGATTAAATTGGAGCGAAGCGAATGGATGGTGATATCCATTTTGGCTATTCTTAAGTCTGGCGGAGCGTATGTGCCTATTGATCCTAGCTTCCCGAAGGAACGAATGGAATTTATTGAAAAGGATGCGAATTGCAAAGTATGCATTGATGATTCAGAATTAAGTGCGTTTAGGGCTCAAGCTGAGACATATTCGATCGTTAAAACGAACATCGAAATACATCCTGAAAACTTGATCTATGTTATTTATACTTCAGGTTCAACCGGGAGGCCGAAAGGAGTTCTACTAGAGCATCAAGGATTGGTGAATCGATTGCATTGGATGAAACGTGATTTAAAGGTGAGTGAGAAAGATACCTTTATACAAAAAACACCGTTTTCATTTGATGTTTCGGTCTGGGAATTTTTCTTGCCATTGATTTCTGGTAGTAAGTTGATCGTTGCAAAACCTGATGGACATAAGGATGCAACTTATTTGTCTACTGTGTTTGAGAATCATCAAGTGAGTATCGTACATTTTGTTCCTTCGATGTTGAATAGTGCGTTGCCAGAAATTAATTGGAAGCAATTAGACCACTTACGTCATGTGATATGCAGTGGAGAAGCACTTCCTCGAAAATTAGAAGAGTCGTTTACTCAAAGCGCCCCATATGCACAATTGCATAATTACTATGGACCAACTGAAGCTTCAATTGACGTAACAGCAATAAATTTAAGTGCTAATCCAACCAAAAGAGGGGAAGTATCAATTGGTAAACCAGTAGATAACACTTCTATTTACATTGTCAATGAAAAAAATATACTTCAACCTCTGGGGGTGGTAGGAGAAATATTGATTGGTGGAGATCAGGTGGCAAGAGGTTATTTAAATCGGGAAGAACTGGATCGGGAACGCTTTATCGTGAATCCATTCTTAGAAGGTGAACGTTTGTATAGAACCGGCGACCTAGGGAAATGGTTAGTAGATGGAACGATTGAATTTCTTGGACGAAAAGATGATCAAATTAAAATAAGAGGACACAGGATTGAATTGGGAGAAATTGAGTATGCCTTAGAGACGATCGATGCGGTTCAACAGGCAGTGATTACGGCCCAAGAGATTCAAGATGAAAAAGAACTGGTCGCTTACGTGGTTTCAGATCAAACCATCAATACAAACGATCTTCGATCATCGTTAAGTGAAATCTTACCGAGTTATATGTTGCCATCATATTTTGTTCAGCTTGATGCCATTCCGTTAAGTAGTAATGGAAAGATAGACAAACGTGCACTTCCAACTCCTGACGGTATCGCACTTTCAACAGGAACAACGTACGAAGCACCGTCAACTGAGCTAGAGAGACAGCTAGTCAAAATTTGGGAAGCTGTTTTGAATCAGGGAAATGTCGGGATCAGAGATGACTTTTTCGCATTAGGAGGGCATAGTTTAAAGGCGATTCGACTCAGTAACGAGTATCAAAAAGAATTGGGAGTGAAGTTATCGTTGAACGATTTATTCGCGAACACTACTGTCTTCAGTCATGTCGGATTGATAGAGTCTTCGCATAAAGAAGCATTTGTACAAATAGAAAAGGCAAGGGAGAGTGAAAGTTATCCTATTTCTGATGCTCAACGTAGGTTATGGGTACTGAGCCAATTCGAAGACGGATTGGCAGTATATAATATTCCTGGACGTATATTCTTGAATCAAGACATTGATATTTCTGATTTCAAACAAGCCATTTTCCAAACAATTGAGAGGCATGAGATTTTACGTACGGTCTTTAAAGAAGATGAATCAGGAGAAATTCGACAATGGATTTTAGAAGTGAATGAATTAGATTTTGAGATTGGTTATCAAGATTACCGAAACGAATCAAGGCGTGATGAAAGTGTTAAGGCTTTTATAAAAGAAGATTCGTTCAAAACGTTTGATCTGGAAAATGGACCTTTACTGAGAGCGGCATTGCTTCAAGTTGAAGATGAGCAGTATGTATTTTATTACAATATGCACCATATCATCAGTGATGGTTGGTCAATGGAAGTTTTGTCAAAAGATGTTTTTGCGTTCTATGAAGCCTTACAAACGAACAAAGTGGCATCTTTGCCCGAGTTAAGGATTCAATACAAGGATTATTCAGTTTGGCAATTGAATCAGTTAGAAAAGGAGTATTACGAGCAACATAAATCCTATTGGTTAAATGAATTGGCGGGTGAATTACCCTTACTCGATTTACCACGATCAAAACAACGTCCTGGAATTAAAACACATCATGGACATAGTTTAATAACGCACTTAGATAAAGAGACAACCTTAAAATTGAATGAATATTCAAGAAGTAAAGAAGGTAGCTTGTTTATGGGGATTTTGGCCTCTTGGAATGTGCTAATTAATCGCTATACCACTCAAAAAGATATTATTGTTGGAACACCATCTGCCGGGAGAGACCATGCTGATTTAGTAGACCAGATTGGATTTTACATAAATACCTTAGCATTTAGAAATCAAATCAATTCCGAAGATACCTTTAATTCGTTTTTTAATGCCTTAAGAGAGCGAACTTTGGCAGGATTTAGTCACCAAATGTATCCGTTTGATCGTTTGGTGGAAGATTTAGAATTAAAAAGAGATACAAGTCGAAGTGCGGTGTTTGATATGTTACTGGTCCTTCAAAACAACGGGGAAAAATTTGATGAACTTGAATTAAATAAAGACGAACTTGATCCTATTATTGATTTGGGGTATACGACATCAAAGTATGATCTAACAGCAACATTTGAGGAAATAAACGATTCTTTATCACTCAATGTTGTTTACAACCCAGATGTCTACGACCAAGAGGTAATTGAAAACCTAATCAGGCATTACAAGCAATTATTAACGGTGGTTTTAGATAACCCGGAGCAGAAGATTTCCACGCTCAATTACCTTTCTGAAGCAGAAAGCAAGCAACTTTTAGAAGACTTTAACGCTACACAAACGGTTTATGAGAATGCGCAAACAGTAGTTGATTTATTTGCGGCCCAGGTCAGCGCTCACCCAACAGAAATAGCCCTTTCCTACGGAAGCA
>JBILJP010000156.1:0-10623 GCA_044377135.1 Fluviicola sp. | reverse complement strand
ATGGCCATCATCAACGCACAAACAAAATGGGAAGGACAAATCTTTTCCTGGAATATTATACGAAACGAATTAAATCAATACTTTGGTGATAGAATGGAACAATGACACAGTTCGTTGAACACTCCCAAGACGTAAATACAAACTGCTTTTATCAAAAATACCGGAATACCACTAGTATTATTATGATGGTATTCCATGAAATATCATCAGATACATAATCTCATGAGAAGCTCCATATCCCCCCCCAAAAAGTTCGCACTATTTCTCATCAGGATCTGACTAGTCCTAAATACTCAATATACCGCTCACACTAAGTTTACGCTTTTTTCTTTTTAGCGTTAGGCGTGTGTTTTTTAACCAAAGGATCAGTTATGTGTGATTTTATTTGTTTGTTTTCCGGATTTTATATTTACATTCGCCGCTAGAAAATTAATCGGTCAATAATCCTTGTGAGAACTTTCTTTGATAATAACTTCTTTAATAATAACTCGAATAATTATATCGAGCAGGGAGGCTATTATCGTTAATAATATAAGATAACAAATTTACAAATAAAGCCTCCCGGACATCGGGGGGCTTTTTTTATTCAAAAAAACATAAAATGAAACACGCTATCAATAATAATTGCAATAATAAATCACCACCGTAGGCGACTGCTTTTCTATTGACCAAAGCCCGCCTCAACAAGCGGGCTTTTTAAATTTTATATAACTAATAAAATGAAAAATGAAATTTCAGGAAATACTAAAAACAGAAAAAGCGATAACACTTGTAAAAGAAACATTTTCAGTTAAACTATCACAAGAATTAAATTTGACAAAAGTATCATCACCACTTGTTGTGCTTGATGGAACAGGAATTAACGATGATCTTAACGGAACTGAAAGATCCGTGAAATTTCCAATTAAAGCATTAGGAGAGCAAAAAGGAGTTGTTGTCCATTCTTTAGCAAAGTGGAAGCGCTTACGTCTGAAAGAAATCGGTTTTGAATCAGGAAAAGGGATATTAACAGACATGCGTGCATTAAGACCTGACGAGGATTATTCACCATTACATTCTATTTATGTTGACCAATGGGATTGGGAGAAATGTATTGATATTACGCAAAGGAGATTGTCTTATTTAAAATCCACAGTGACTAAAATTTACAACGCATTAAAAGAAACAGAAATGACCGTACAAGAGGCATATCCTGAAATTAGTGCCGTATTACCCAATAGCATTGAATTTATTCATTCCGAAGAATTATTACAGCGTTATCCTTTGTTGACAGCCAAAGAAAGAGAAACAGAAATTGCAAAAAAATATGGTGCGGTTTTTATTATCGGAATCGGGGGTAAACTTTCAAATGGTATGCCTCACGATGAACGCGCTGCAGATTATGATGACTGGAGTACGCAGAGCGAAGCTGGATTTTATGGTTTAAACGGAGATATAATACTTTGGCATCCAATTTTGAAATGTGCTTTTGAAGTATCATCAATGGGAATTAGAGTAGACACCGTTGCTTTATTAAAACAGTTAAAAGAAAAGGAATGTGAAGAAAGAAAAAAACTCCTCTTCCATAACATGCTTCTTTCGGGCAAGCTGCCTGAAAGCATTGGAGGCGGTATTGGGCAATCAAGGGTTTGTATGTTTATGCTTAAAAAGAAACATATCGGTGAAGTTCAGGTAAGTATTTGGTCAGAAGAGGAAAGGAAAAAATTAGCTTTGGCCGGAATATCTCTTCTATAAAAACCGCACATAACAGCAAATAAACGTAAGCGGGCAAAATCGGTCATCGCTCGGTGTGAATTTATTTTGCACCGAGCTTATAAACACTGATCTTTAAATACCACTTTTGTGGGTATAGACACAGGAAACGCCGAAAGCCCGCCTACGTCTGTTCGAAAAACGTTGTTTGTGATTTTAAGAAGACGGCTGTCACAGAATGAATAGACAGGAATCTAGCGTCGCACTTGTCCGTTTCATGTGCCGATCTTTATCCGATTTCCGAATGTCGGCAGGATTTACAACCAAGACGGTCCAGCCCAGATTCAAAAAATAGCGAGCCGCAGAAAATTCACAGCAACCTACTTCATAGGTTAAAAACACTTCATGTCTATCAAAGTGACGATCGATGTAACTGGCTAATTCTGAAGAATCAGATGGCATTGTGAATGATTTATGAAAGAAAAATCTGTTTGAATAGTCACGCTCTAACTTTTCTTGTGAATATCAATTCCGATGAATACCTTTGGTAGGCTTGGTATTTCATGTAATTGCATATGTTTAAGTTTAGGTAAAACAAATGTTTGCTTTTAACATGGACGCTTGGCAAAAAAGAGGGGTCTGTGATATATATGAGGTTTTGTGTCCGCAGCGGATTCAGTGCAGACAGACAGCTTTGTACTTCGAAAACCGCCAAACCGTTATGCGTAATTGACAAGATATGCTTGAACAGATTTTAATTAATATCTCCGTAAGTCGAAATTTTACCAAGGGTGACATCCTGCAAAGTGCGGGACAAGAATCATCTAAAGTCTATTTTGTAAAGAAAGGGCTTCTAAGGAGTTATACCATTGACGACAAAGGCAAAGAGCATATTTACATGTTTGCTTCTGAGGGCTGGATCATATCTGACATTGAAAAAGAAGTTTTTGAAAATAAAACAGTGCTATTTATTGAGGCGATCGAAGACTCTGAAGTGTACGCTTTTAATCCTGAGCAATTGTATCAATTAGAGGGTCGCCATGCTTATTCCGACTACATTTTTTCATCCCTTATGAAACGAATAGGTGTGATGCAGAGACGTATTTTAGCGCTTATGAGTGCTTCCGCTAAGGAACGTTACGAGTCGTTTCTTCAGATTTATCCCGATTTACAAAACCGTATACCGCAGAAGATGATAGCGTCCTACTTGGGCATTACCCCAGAAGCTCTGAGTAAAATTCGTGGACAAATTGTCCGAAACAAATAGGGATTTCATTTCTTAATCTAGATTAATTTTCCTCCGGCCAACAGACCTGATCTTTGTTCCATTAACCAATTAAAATTTTTATTAATGAGAACAATCAGTTATTTTTTCGTCGCAGGAGCATTTATTCTTTTTTCGGCATTTACTTTTGTCGCTTCAACTACCTGGAAAGTTTCCGACAATTATTCAGTGAAATTCGCTGGAACAGATGCTGAAGGAATTTTTAAAACATTGAAAGGAGACGTATCCTTTGATCAAAACGAACTCTCTTCTTCAAAATTTTCCTTCACAATAGATGTAAGTTCCATCAACACCGGAAATGGTATGAAAAACAAGCATGCAGTAAGCGATAAATGGTTTGACGCTAAAAAGTATCCAAACATTACTTTTTCATCTTCCAAAATTGTCGCAGATGATAACCAATTCAAGGTAACCGGCACTATGACGATTCATGGTGTTTCAAAACAAGTAACGATTCCATTTACGTTCAAAAACAATACCATAGAGGCGGAATTCTCGGTGAACCGTATGGATTATAAAGTGGGTACGATGGAGGGAATGTCCAAAAAAGTATCGGACAAAATTTCCTTGGATGTAACTATTCCTTTAACAAAGTAAGATCATGAAAAAGCATTTAATCCACGGAAGTGCAGCCGGGGCGCTGGCTGCAGTTGCAAGCATCATCTTCCTGAACATTTACAAGCAATTGTATCTCGTTGATTTTAGCGCAGTTATTGACGAAGTAGCGATCACTGCATCCTCGATAATAGGTTGTGTTTTGATGGCGGTAGGATACATTATTCTTGACAAAATCAAAAAGCAAAATCTGTATGGAGCAATGAACATTCTGATAATGGTACTTTCATTTTTAAGTATTGTTCCAGTTATGGGCATGACTTTACCACTTGAAGTTGAGTTTCCGGAATTATTCCCGGGGATGGTCGTTCCAATGCACTTTTTCCCTGCGGTGACATTTTTCGGTCTAACTCCTTTTTTTAAGAAAAACTAGACAACGATGGAAAGAAAAGTTTTTATTAAATCGGTCCTCGGAGCCTCCACATTATTACTTACAATGGATGGTCTTTCAACATTGGCCAATGCCAGGTCATTGCAAAATGCAAATGAATTGAAACCTGTCAAATCGGATGATATAGCCTCTTTTGGGGCTATTCATCTAAATAATACTTCGATTGAAAAAGCCACTAACTTTTGGATTGATGTTATTGGTATGAAATTAAGAGCCAAGTCAGATAGCCTGGCAGAGTTTGGTACTGAAAATAAAACATTGGTGGTGGTTCATAAGTCAGCTACAACTGCTTTTCAAGAAGGATATAGTGGGTTATATCATTTTGCCATTCATCTACCTAACAAAGAAGAATTTGCGAAGGCTATTTATCGTTTGCAGCAATACAAGTATTCCTTTTCACCTATTGATCATACGATGACGCAATCATTGTATCTAACTGATTACGATCAAGTGACGGTTGAATTGGCTTTAGAAACTCCTGAACGTTTCAAAAGAGTCATTACTGAGGGAGGACTTTTTATGGAGGATGTAGACGGAACTATCCGAAGTGCTTCGGCACCACTAAATACAGATGAAATTTTGAAAGGTCTTACAGAAAAGGATTTGTCAAAAATCATGAACGATGACGCAAAAATTGGGCATATCCATTTTTACGCAAACAACGTAGAAAACAATAATACCTTTTACAAAAAATTAGGTTTTAGCCAATCCAATTATTTCCCACAATACAAGTTCGCTGATTTAGGAGCAGGCGGACCATACCTCCATCGTATCGCTTTGAACTCGTGGCATGGAAATAACAAGCCTTTAGCTCCAAGCAATAATGCAGGATTGAATCACTATCACGTCGTTTTCAAATCCAGGGAACAATTGCAAAATGCACTGGATGCTATTGAATATACAACAGAAAAAGAAGGCGAATATTGGACTACAGACCCTACTGGAATAAAAATCTTACTTACACACGTTATCTAGTTTCAAAATCAACAAATATGACGCGAAAATTCAATCTCCTCATAGCACTCTTATTGACATTAGTAAGTAGTTGTCAAGCACAAATTAATTCGGAAAACATGGATTCAAACTCTACACTGCATTATATCATTAGAGAAAGTTCGGATAGTAGTGTAAAATCACCCCTGCTTATTTTATTACATGGTCATGGAAGCAATGAAAATGATTTATTTTCATTGCAAGAACAGATTCCCGTCAATTGGACAGTGGTTTCTGTTCGTGGACCATATAAATTGACTGAAAACAATTATCGGTGGTACGATGTAAAAATGGAGAATGGTAAAATTTCCATCAACATTGAAGAAGAAGAGAAGAGCCGAAAACAAATCATAGAGCTCATTTCTGAAATAACGCAAAAATACAATATTGATAGCCAGAAAATTATTGTTGCTGGTTTTAGCCAGGGAGCAAATATGGCTCAATCACTGGGGCTTGGCTCCCCGGATATAGTCGCAGGCTTTGGCGTTTTTAGTGGGAGATTTGTTGAAGAGTTTATTCCCTATATTCACAACTCATCAGCTCTAAAAAACAGCAAAGCATTTATTTCCCACGGAAGTGGAGATAACATGTTGCCTAAAACGTATGCAGATGAAAATCTGAGTAAATTATCCGAAATTGGGATCGATGTTCGCTACTGCGAAGACACAAGCGGTCATACGATTTCTGAAAAACAATGGAATGAATTCACCAATTGGCTTCTTAATTTTAATTGAGATGATGAAAAAGAAATTAGACAATTCAAATTGTTCTGACACCGCAGAAAAAATTATGCCCATTGTAAATTTCAACAATTGTGGAGGCAAGGCTGCTTGTGTAATAGCGTGCCCGTATGATGTTTTCGAGATGAAACCCATTGCTGACGATGACAAGCAATTGCTAAATATCAAAGGAAAAATCAAAACTTTTTTCTTCAAGCACAAAGCCTACGTTGTTCATCCGGAAAATTGTCATTCCTGCGGGCTATGTGTACAATCTTGCCCTGAGAAAGCTATAAAGTTGACAAAATACCTATCCCATTAACCAATTTCTAATTTTTAGAATGAAATGATACACGAAAATCAAAAAATCATCTTCTCAAGTCCTGCGTACCTGCCTACAAACTATGGTTTATTTACCATTATATCCTTCAAAGTAGAAGGTCATTTTGATGATCATCTGATTGTGACAATGGGCGATTTAAAATCAAAAGAGAATGTGCTCATGCGCGTACATTCAGAATGCTTAACGGGGGACGTGTTCGCTTCTCTTAAATGTGATTGTGGAGAACAACTCAAGACCAGTATGGCGATGATTTCTGAAAGAAAAGAAGGTGTAATTATTTATCTGAAACAAGAAGGTAGAGGAATTGGTTTATTCAACAAAGTAAACGCCTACTCCTTACAGGATGCCGGACATGACACGATCACCTCCAATCATTTGCTGGGATTTGCAACAGATCTGCGGAAATTTGATCTGGTTAAAAATGTTGTTGAATATCTGGGCATGAAATCAATAAACCTTTTAACAAATAATCCGGAGAAAATAGAATCAATTACACAGGCTACTGGTCTGGTCGCGCAGGTAACACCCTTAATCACAAAGCCAAACAAACACAATTCAGGATACCTGTCAGTTAAAAAAGAATATCTTGATCACCGTCTATAGCTCCCGGAAGTATCCGGTTCTTTTCGTATTTAGCAAAGTACCATTAACTATTACTTCATGTCTATTGGGACAAACTATTAGGTGATACACATTATTTTGCGTTATGAGAATTGTTTGAATCAGTGGTAAACAATTTGGGCAGAAATCCGCACTAACTCCACAAAGTTCGATTGCACCGCTTCTTCTTTGCCCTCACTCCTTTTGCAACGCGACTTTGAGGACTGATTTTGATGAGTTAAGTCCAAAATTTTCAAATCCTCCACCAAATAGCTCGCACTATTTGAAATTAGGGTCACACAAAAAGAAAGAGCGTAATTGCGGTAAGCGATTACGCTCTGTATCTCATTCTGACAGGCTCTTTCTTTTTCGGAGCGAGAATTGAGAACGGGAATAAGGAATGAAAACTCTGTTCGAAGCTGAGATTCTGTTTCCTACCTGCAAGGGAGGATTAACGCTTACACCAAAGCTTCAGCGTGGGTGCTAATTGGAGTGGCGAACCCTAAATCTTCCGCAAACCATTGATTCTATTCAGTTTTCCCAATATTCAAAGTAGTTTCAATCCTGTTGGGATTCAATCTCAAATTTCTTTTATCTCATTCTGTTCAGCTCCTTCTTTTTCAGATCAATCCTTTAGCATAACCCTACTTCAGAACGCAATACAAGACAGTTAAGTTTAACTCGTTTTATCATATGGATTCAGGAGATTATGCACTATTTCACCTAAATTTGCCCTTCACCGGCGATTATTTTCAATATTTTCGTTACTCCGACGTTTAGGAGACAATAAAAAACAATTCATGCGCATTTTTTTCACCCTTTTCAGTGCTTTCATTCTTGCAGTTTCGGCAAACGCCCAAATTGGTATGGGACAATGGCGTATGCACGTGCCAGCTTCGCAAGCCATCGATGTGGCCGTCGGAAACGGATACGTAATGACCGCTCTTACCAGTGGTGTGCTGGAATACGATATTGCTGCGGCTGAAAACCGCGTACTCAACAACCTCAATGCCCTTTCCGATATTCAGGTAACCTGCATTGAATACGAACCGCAATCAGCATCTTTTTTTGTGGGCTACGAAAATGGAAACCTCGATCAGATTACCCCCAATGGCGTGATCAATATTCCGGCCATTAAATTATCGCAGGTTACCGGAAACAAACGCATCAACAAAATCGTTACTGCCAACGGTTTGGCGTATGTGGCTACCGGCTTTTCGCTCGTGGTAATCAATCCTTCCAAAAACGAAGTAAAAGATACCTACTACCCAACCAATGGAACCGAAGGAATCAATGACGTGACGTTTCTCAACGATTCCATTTATGCCTTGTCTGATAAAAAACTGTACCGTGGTTTGTTAACCAATGCTTTTTTGGCTGATCCGCTGCAATGGACCCTCGATTCGCGACTTCCTTTACCTTCCAATGCGCATTACGGTGAAATTGCCGTTCAGGGAAACGAATTGCACGTATCGTATTTGACAGATGCATTTGGTTTAGACTCCGTGTTCAGAGTAGGGCCAAGCGGACTGGAATCGGTGATCCCCAACTTAGGATTCGGACTGGAAATTCTACGCTTTCATGTGGAAGATGAGTTGTTTTATGTCTACGTCGACAATAAGATGTTTGCTTTTAATGATGACGGAGCCACCATCAACTTTGATATCGGTCAGTACAATTCTACCCAGGCTCATCCCGGAAAAGTAGAACATGTTGGCAACGAATTTTGGGTAGCTGATAGAACGTTAGGATTGGTGCGTTACCTTGCCAGCAACAATTACACCTTCATTCAACAAGAAGGTCCTCCTAAAAATCGGTTCTTCTCAGTAAACAGTCAAAAAGGGAAAATGGTGGTAGCTGCCGGAACAGTGCGTCGGGTGGAACAAGCGTACAATCAACCGAATGTCTATACATTCGAAGATGAAACCTGGACCTTGTTCGACAATGAAACACAAACCGCCTGGCAAGGAATTCCTATTTGGGACATGGGTTCTGCAGCCATCAACCCAACAGACGAAAACAATATGGCGTTTGCTGGTCACAGTCAGCAACCACTAAGTATTGTGCAAGACGGTTTGGTGACTAATTTATACACACCATCCAATTCAATTCTTGAGGCCACTACGTTAGGCAGCGGCACCACATGTATAACTGCTGTTGAATACGATGAAGATGGCAACCTGTGGATGCTGAATGGATATAGTTTGCAACCACTTAAAGTTCGTTTAAGCGACGGCACCTGGAAAGGATTTGAAACCGGAACCGACTCAAAAGGTGTTTTCACAGGGAAACTCGCCATAGATTACAATGGCAATAAGTGGTTTGGAATTTACGGAACAGGTTTGGTTGGATATGATGATAACGGTACACCAGGTACTCCCGGTGACGATTCCTACAAAACACTTACAACGGGTGAAGGACTGGGAAATCTCCCGTCAGAAAACGTAACGGCAATCGCTGTAGATTTCGACAACGAAATTTGGATTGGAACAGAAGCCGGATTTGGTGTTTTGTACAACAGCGACGGTATTTTCTCGGGTTCCAATGGCTACGATGCTTCGCGTATTCTCATCACCTACGAAGGAAACGTAGAATATTTGCTGGGAAGCACTTCCATTACCGATATTGAAATAGATGGTGGAAACCGCAAATGGATTGCCACTGCGAGCAACGGAATCTTTATGCTTTCAGCCGACGGACAATCTGTATTGGCTGAATATACCAAAGAAAATTCCCCACTCATTTCCAATAACATCATGGACATGGAGTTTAACCAAATTACGGGTGAATTGTTCATCATCACCGATTTGGGAATGGTTTCACTGCGTGTAGATGCCAGTTTTGAGGACGAAACCTACGAATCAACAACTGTGTTTCCCAATCCAGTAAAACCTGATTATTTCGGACCGGTTACCATTCAGGGCATTCGTTATGATTCGGATGTAAAAATCACGGATGTAGCCGGAAACCTTGTTTATAAAACGACTTCCAACGGTGGAACGGCTACCTGGAACGGAAAAACCATCAATGGTGAAGACGTAGCTTCGGGTGTGTATTTGATCTGGACAGCTACCAATACCGGCAAAAGCAAAAAAGTAGGAAAAGTAACTGTGATCCGTTGATATGAAAACGGTAGAAGAGGGCATCCTCATTCATCGTGCACCGTATTCCGAAACCAGTTTACTGATCACCATTCTGTGTAAAACACAAGGATTGGTTACGTTTCTGTTTCAAGGCGGCAAAAAGAAACACGGAAATATCCTCTATCCGATGGCGCAGATCGAGTTTACCTACTACAAACGATCGGATAGTTCACTCGGTAAAATAACGGAAGTAAACCTCACGTCTGTTGCCAAAAGCATTCCTTTCGATCCCGTAAAATCAAGCATTGCGTTTTTTATGGCCGAATTGATCCAACAAGTGGTCAAATCAGGTCATGCCGAAAACCAGTTGTTTCATCTTTTGCAGAAAGAAGTAGAATGGTTGGATTTGTCGGATGAACTCACCAACTATCCACTGTGGCTCTTGGCGGTTGTCTGCATTGAATGTGGCATTGCTCCGGCGGTGGAAGCCGAACATCCTACAGTGTTGGATCTGATAGGCGGGAAGCTGTCAACCGTTCGTCCCAATCATGTACAATACCTCGAAGGAGATTGGGTGCATTGGTTTGAAACCATGTTGCAGGAAGATCGTGTGTTGTTTCTCTCGCAGACCATTTCAAAACAAGACAGGTTGCAGTGTTTTGATGCGTGGTTGCAGTATTACCGTTCGCATTTACAGGGAATCCGTGCGTTTAAGTCGGTAGATATTATCCGGGAAATCTTTTAAAACGAACCCTTTTTATGGTTCAACTTTAACTAGTCTCTCCTTACGAAGTTAATTTCAGCACCGTATGTTGTATTTTTCTGAATTGAAAAAGTGTTCTGATTAGGATGAAAAAATGAATTTGTCTGTTGATCTCCATCCATTTTTTGAAATTCCATGC
>JBILJP010000511.1:0-3027 GCA_044377135.1 Fluviicola sp. | reverse complement strand
CCTACGTTGAATTGCCAATTCTCGAGCGGAGTAAAATTGGGAATGAGTCCGAATCCGAAAAAGAGCACCAACGCACAATAGAAAAAGAAACCCGCTGTATTGGTCCACAACGGAAGGGTTGATTTTGCCCAAATAAATGTGGCGGTCGAAGGAAACGTTTTGGCCATTTGTTCGCTTAAAGAATGTTAAAATTACTTTTTTTGACTCGAATTGCGTTTTGATTTCGAAAATTGCATTTACTTTGTATTTCAAAGTTCTTTTATGGAAGACCAACGATACATCGATCAACTCAAAGACATCCGTAACATCATGGATCGCTCATCGCGGTTCTTGTCCCTTTCGGGCTTATCCGGCGTACTAGCCGGAATATATGCCATTTGCGGTGCAATCGGAGTGCATTACATTATTGAACATCGCTCCTATCTTTATGTAACGCTTGAAAGCAAAGAATTCAAGCAAATTGTTGCCATCGCTGCCGGGGTCATTTTTCTTTCCCTTGCAACTGGGGTTGTACTTTCGTCGCGAAAAGCCCAAAAACGCGGTGAGAAAATCTGGAATAAAAGTAGCCGTCGCATGCTTATCAACTTCTTTATTCCACTCACAACCGGTGGCGCATTCGGCATTTTATTGTTGCAACAAAAACATTACGGACTCATAGCTCCGGTTACCTTGATCTTTTACGGACTCGCTTTGGTCAACGCCAGCAAATACACTTTCGAGACACTTCGCTCACTGGGAATTGCTTTTGTACTGCTCGGTTTGGTGAATACGGGTTTTCCGGGTTACGGACTGCATTTCTGGACTTTAGGTTTCGGAGTGCTGCATATTCTTTACGGTACAATAATGTATCTTAAATTTGACCGAAAACAAGCAGATTGAAACACGTCATTTCACATATCAATAAAGCATTCGATCACCGCATCAGACTCGGCATAATGTCGGTATTGATGGTGAACGATTGGATGGAATTTACCACCCTGAAAGAACTATTGGATGTTACCGACGGAAACCTGGCCAGTCACGTAAAAGCGTTGGAACAAGAAGAATTCATCGTGGTGACCAAACAATTTATCGGAAAGAAACCCAACACGCGTTACGCAGCTTCGGCAGCAGGCAAACTGGCTTTCGAGCAACACCTCAATGCATTGGAACAATTAATCAAACAAAGCAGATAAATCCCTTTTTTTAATTCGACACTTTGAAATTCAAAGTTCTTTTAACTCAATGTTTATGGAAACAACTCAGCATCAATCCGCACAACAATCTCCTTCCGGATTCCAACAATTTATGCGCTCGCACACCGCGCGTTTCATCATCGTCGGAATCATTTCCTTGGTACTTCTGGTGCCACTTTCCCAACTTGGCAGCCTCATTGAAGAACGTAAAGACAGACAGAATGATGTGGTTGATCAACTCAAAACCGAATGGGGAGGTCCTGTTGCTTACTACGGCATTGTAATGAAAGTGCCCGTAACCGAAACTGTTCGTTGGGAAACCGCTGGTAAAAACCAAACAAAAATCCAACACGCAGAACGAAACAAACACATCGCTTACATTTATCCTGAATGGAGCAGTGAAGACCTCAACACCGTGGTTACTGAAAAGTATCGTGGCATTTTCAGCACGCCCACATTCACTGCCGACATTAAAGGAAAAGCACGCTTTAACCTAAAGGATTTTCTAAAAAACAATCCTGATCGGGAAATCGATTGGAGTCATACGCAAGTAGGTTTTATGACCGATGCTGAAACAAATTTCAAACGCATCGATGCCATTCGTTTTTTAGGGAAATCTATGCCTGTAAACGAACAACAGCGTTTAGGACGAGACGATATGATCATCAATGTAACCGCTCCGTTCTCTCTCGATCCGGTAGCGAATACCCTTGTTGAAGTTCAGGTAAATACCGCTATCAATGGGAGTCAGTCGGTTCATTACCAATCACTCGCAAACGAATCGACAATGAAATTGGCTTCTAACTGGAACGATCCGGCTTTTGACGGAACATGGTTGCCTCAAAGCGATGCACTTCATATCTCTGAAAAAGGGTTCACCGGAACTTGGAACTCCATGAAAATCGGAAGCGGAAAAACCGAATTGCATTTGGATGGAATTAACTGGTTTTCAAAAAACTATTCCGACATCCGTTTCATTAAAATGGTGGATCATTATCAACTCAACGAACGCACGATCAAATACGGCTTACTGGTATTCATCCTCACGTTTGCAGTGTTTTTTCTGATCCAAATAATCGGAAAAGCAACCGTGCATCCCTTGCATTATTTCATGATCGGATTGGCCTTGTTACTCTTCTACTCTTTACTGCTTTCCTTCTCTGAACAAGTCGGATTTATTACAGCTTATATCATCGCTTCGGTTACCATTGTGCTGATCATCGTATGGTATGCCCGCTCCATCTTAAAATCACTGAAATTCGCCTTTATGAGCGGAATCAGCCTATTGCTTTTATATGCTTTCTTATTGGTGATTGTAAACCTTGAAATCTACGCGCTTATAGTAGGCAGCATCGGTTTGCTGGTTGTGTTGGCCGCCATCATGTCCTTCACTAGAAAAATAAACTTCGAAACCACCTGAATCGAAGCGAAACAAGAGGCCTTCGGAATGATTTTTTTCGGAGGCTTTTTCACGTATACAAAGCTTCAAATCGAAAAAAAATCAGTACGTTCGAAAAAATATAACCATCATGCGTATAATCCTCTTCCTCATCAGCTTTTTCGCTAGCCTGCACCTCATCGCTCAATCGGACAGCATTGCTGTTTTAGCTCCACAAAATGCTGTTTATGAAGTAAAAACAGTTTGTGCCACCCAGAGTCCGAAAGTATTTGAAATGGATAACACCATCAACTATATTCAAATTGAAAACGGTGAAATTGTTATTAATTTTCGCAGTCGTGGCGAAGTAACTTATTATCAGGGAACTATCAAGAATTACACCACCAATAGCGATCAATCAGGCGAAACAGCTTCGTTTTACATTGCACCCAACGGTAGAGGTAGTAAAACCAT
>JBILJP010000510.1:0-3041 GCA_044377135.1 Fluviicola sp. | reverse complement strand
AGCAGGTTGTTTTGCGGCCATTCAAGCAGGAACCCATTTTCCGGATGCGCGAATTGTGATCTTGGAACGCGGTATAAAACCACTTGCCAAAGTAAAAATTTCAGGTGGAGGACGTTGCAATGTCACCAACACCGTTTCCGATCCGGTTGAACTTTCAGCAAACTATCCAAGAGGAGAGCGATTTCTTCGAAAAGCGTTTTATGCGTTTTCTTCTTCCCACATGATTCAGTGGCTCGGCGATCGGGGTATCGAATTGCGTGAATATCCTGATGGCTGCTTGTTTCCGGTAACCAATGATTCGCAAACCATCATCGATTGTTTTTTGTCAGAATTAAAAAAGTTGCGTATTCCGCTTCGTTTAGAATCGCGGGTTGATGCCATTCAGCAAACAGATAACGGTTGGGAAGTAACTACATCTTCAGGATCGATTACCTGTAAATCAGTTGTATTGACGGTGGGTGGACAACCCAAAATCAGCGGTTTTCAGTTGTTGAAGTCAGTGGATTTGAAAATCATCCCACCTATTCCGTCGTTGTTTACGTTTAATATGCCCAATGAATCCATTCGCGAATTGATGGGAGTAGTAACCGAAAATGCATCGGTGCGGATTATTGGTGAAAAATGGTCCACTTCAGGACCTTTATTGATTACTCACTGGGGAATGAGCGGTCCGGCAGTATTGAAATGCTCGGCTTTTGGTGCTCGAATTCTGGAAGAAAAAGGCTATAAATCCGGTGTTTCGGTGAATTGGACAGGTTTTTTGAAACAAGATGAGGTGCGTGCTGCATTGATCGAATGGAAATCATCCAACAAAAAACTTCTTAATACTCCTCTGTTTCAGATCAAAAGTCGCCTTTGGATTTATTTACTGGGTAAATGTGAGTTTCATGAAGACTTACGTTGGTCTGAACTAGGGAGTCGACAAGAGAACAAACTCATTGAAGTTTTGATCAATGACGTGTATCAAATGGAAGGAAAAACGACGTTCAAAGAAGAGTTTGTTACCGCCGGTGGAATCGATTTGGCTGAAGTTGATGTAAAAACCATGCAATCCAAACGGTATCGTGGCTTGTTTTTTGCCGGAGAAGTCATGGATATTGATGGCGTAACCGGTGGATTTAACTTTCAGGCTGCCTGGACTACCGCAACGATTGCCGGAAAATCCGTATTATTGAACCAAACGGAAGAAAAATGAACACAATCTATAAATCAATGTTCGTCGTTTTGACGATTACATTACTGGGAATGACCAACGCATGCGGACTGATGAAAAAGGAAAAACCCGAAGTAGTTGATAACGGATCAGCTCCTACTGAAGTGGAACGTGTTATCGGAACTGTTCGCGCAACGGATGATTGCGGATTTTACATCGAATACATTCAGGGAGATTTGGCCAGAAGCCTTTATCCGATCAATCTTGATGCAAAATTTCAAGTTGACGGAATGCGCTTAAAGTTTGCCTACGAGGAAGCAAAAGCAAAAGCTCCTGACAATTGTCCTAATTTCGAGCCGATCAGCGTTTCTGAGGTAACGCCAGTGCGTTAAAGGTGAAGCATTAAGTAGCGATAGAGTTCCAACATCGACACAATATCCGACTTGAATACTTTTTCATCGGGTGTGTGAACATTGTCTTCCGGAGCTCCGATAAAGCACCAATCGATCGGTAAATCTGATTTTTGTAGCACAGAACCGTCACTTCCTCCGGCAGATTCAACTTCCAGCTGAAACGAAATACCTGATTTTTTTGCTAAATCGATGATACGATTGAGGTAACTTTTGCGTGGAAGCATGCTGTCTCTCATTGAAATGGCAACTCCACCTCCATGAACAACGCCATGCGTTACCCAAGTGATATCACTGATCAAAGCTTGTTTTAAACCATGATTTTCGTATAAGTATCGAGCGCAATTCCCTACAGAGTTTCCTCCGTGTTCTTCGTAGGTTGAAAACACAATGGCTCCGTTTTCAAGTGTTTCGCACAAGCGCAACGCAACCCAAACCCCCAAACGATTGTCCATGTAGGGCGACTGTACATATTCTTCCGTTTCGCGAAAATTCGGTTTAAATGAAAGCAAGGTGCCGCGATCAATTTCCCGGTCGGAAACAAAAGTCACCTGGTTGTCACCAGATTCTTCCTCAATGAGCATTAATTCAACTTCGCAATCGCCTGTAGAATCTTGACCAACCAGCAGTGTTCCGTCGATGTGTCTCGGTCCGCCCACACGAATGAGGTTATTGGAATATCCCACACTGTAACCAATGGTATCCATGTGTGCGTAAACGGCCGTGCGTGGTTCACCGAAAACAAGAATGATCGTATCCTGAAAACCATCGCCTGATACAACGGCTGGTTGCACTTTCCAGTTCGGGCTGTTACAGTTGACATAATCAATGATAAAATCGCGCATTTTCGCTTCATCACTTGAGCAACCTTGAATGGTTACCAATTCTTCCAACAATGCTTTATGTTCTAATTCCATGTTCAATAAGTTCTACATTTTTTAAATCCTGTAACTGAGCCAACGCTTGTTGGTTCGAAACAGGGTAGGTGCCTTTCAGTCTGCAACTCAATTCAAATTGCTGTTCTTCAACCAACAAAGGTATTGCCTTCACAACTGCCATAACAGCCGGCATTTGATCATATTCAAACAACAATTCCACGATGCAATGATCTTCTTCTTCTATGATCGTTGCTTCTTCCAGGGCTTCTTTTGTTGCCGTTCGGTACGCATGAATAAGTCCGCCTACACCAAGATTGGTTCCTCCGTAATAACGCACCACGCCGATCAGTATATTGGTCAAATCAAACGATTGAATCTGTCCGAGTATCGGAGGTCCGGCAGAATTGGAAGGTTCACCGTCGTCGCTGGCACGAAACACCTTTTTATCGCTGCCCAATCGAAACGCATAACACACGTGAACGGCTTGAAAATGTTCTTTTCTCCAAGCGGCAAGGTGTTTCTTGACTTCCTCTTCGGTTTTACAAGGAACGGCAAATGCAAAAAACTTAGATCCCTTTTCTTTGTAGAAACCTTCACTGA
>JBILJP010000509.1:0-3046 GCA_044377135.1 Fluviicola sp. | reverse complement strand
CCATGTCACAACAACTTCGACTTGCGGTTAGCTATCCGGTAATGGAACATTTTTACACCCTTCAAGGTGAAGGAAGGTATTCGGGTACCGCAGCCTATTTTATTCGCTTGGGTGGTTGCGACGTAGGATGTGTTTGGTGTGATGTGAAAGAATCGTGGGAAGCCGATGCACATCCTAAAATGACTGTAGAAGCATTGCTACAGGAAGTCACGAATTATCCCGGAAACCTTGTTGTCATTACAGGCGGTGAACCTGCTATGTATGATTTAACTCCATTGGTGGAAGAACTCAAAGCAGCCGGAAAATACGTTGCCATTGAAACTTCCGGAGCTCATCCATTAATTGGCGATGTTGATTGGTACACCTTTTCACCAAAAAAATTCAAAGCACCTGTAGCAGAAGCCTATACCAAAGCTTCCGAGTTAAAAGTGGTGATTTACCATTCATCTGATTTTGCCTGGGCCGAAGAACACGCGCGTAACGTTTCGGAAGACTGCCGTTTGTACTTGCAACCGGAATGGTCAAAACAGGAACGATTATTGCCTGAGTTGATTGAATACGTTAAACAGCACCCGAAATGGACAGTTTCGCTGCAAACACATAAATACTTACAAATACCTTAAACGCATGAGAATTATCGGTATTCTGCTTTTTGTCTTCACCTTCGTTTCGTGCTCGAACGCACAAAAAGGGTACTCTACTACCAACAAAAAAGCCATCACGCTTTTCGAAGAAGGTAAAAAAGCACCGGAGGTTACGCGCGATCCGCTAACCGGTCGGCCGAATTACAAAGAAGGAATTCGCCTCATGGACAAAGCCCTTGAGAAAGATCCGAACTTTTGGGAAGCACACGTAGTTGCCGCCGAGTTTGCCGAATACGCCAATTTAGCCGATGTGGCCATTGATCATTACTTGAAAGCATTGGCGATCAATCCGGAACACAGCCCGTCAGGAAGTACGTATTTCTATTTGGGAAATTTGTATTCCGTTTCCGGAAAATACGATGAATGTATCAAGACCTTGAATCTGTACATCAACAATCCACGGGCAAACCCTGAAATGGTAGCAGATGCCCAGGAAATCATTGCTTCGGCTCAATTTGCCAAAGAAGCCATAAAAAATCCAACGAAGTTTGAACCGATCAACCTTGGTCCGGGCGTGAATACTGCCGATCCGGAATACTTTCCAACAATTACCGTTGACGGAAAAACCATTCTCTTTACCCGTTTGATCAAAGACAGTCGCGTGGAAGGTCCGTTTCCGAAACAAGAAGATTTTTACGTTTCTAACCTCAGCACCAACAATGCCTGGCAAACTGCGGTAGCAATGCCAAACAATATCAATACGGTTCGCAATGAAGGTGCTCCAACTATTTCTGCCGACGGAAGAAGTTTGATTTTCGTGGCGTGTTCCATGGGCGATGTCTTGGATTATGGCGATAATAGAACCGGTCGTGGAAGCTGTGATTTATTCATTACCAAACGATTGGGAAGCAAATGGACCAACCCCGAAAACCTTCCAGGAAAAATCAACAGCGGAAGCTGGGAATCGCAACCATCTCTTTCGGCCGACGGAAAAACCTTGTATTTCGTAAAACGTGTAAGCGCTCGCGGAATGACACAAGATGCCGATATCTTTATGTCGACTTTGCAGGATGACGGAACGTGGGGATTGCCTGTTCGTCTTTCCAATAATGTGAATACACCCATGATGGAAGAATCGGTATTGATTCACCCGGATGGAAAAACCTTGTACTTCTCATCGCGCGGACACCAGGGAATGGGAGGTTTAGACATTTATGTTTCGCGCATGGATGCCAGCGGAAACTGGGGGAAAGCCGAAAACTTAGGTTATCCGATCAATACACGCTTCGATGAAAACTCATTGATGGTGAGTTCAGATGGTGAAATTGCCTTCTTCGCTTCCGATCGCGAGGGCGGTTACGGTGATTTGGATATCTATTATTTTGAAATGCCTGAAGAACTTCGCCCTACCAAAACCTTGTACTTCGATGGTTTGGTATACAACATCGACACGAAGAACCCTGTACCGGGCAAATTTTCACTCATCGATTTGAAAACTGGAAAAGAAGTGATTCGCTCTGAAGCTGATGGAATTACTGGTGCGTTTACCGTTACCTTACCTGTAGATCGCGAATATGCCTTGAGCGTGAGTTATCCCGGATACAATGACTTTTCGGCGCATTTTAATATGACCATTCCAGACGAGCAAGAAGTTATTCACATGGATGTGCCAATGGTTCCGCTCAACAGCATCGCACCGGTTTCATTACGCAATGTATTCTTTGATTTGGCCAGCGCCAACTTACGACCTGAATCATCGGTTGAGTTGAACAAATTCCGTGATTTCTTAAAAGCCAATCCAACACTTAAAATTGAGTTGGGCGGACATACGGATACACGTGGTGACGCGGCTGAAAATCAAGTGCTTTCTCAAAATCGTGCAAAAGCGGTTTACGATTACCTGGTAAAACAAGGAATTGATGCCAAACGCATGACTTACAAAGGTTACGGCGAAACAAAAACAATTATTTCCGATGAGCAAATTGCCAAAATGACATCCGAGAAAGAAAAAGAAAAAGCACATCAGGAAAACAGACGTACCGAATACAGAATCATTCAATAATATGCACTTCTTACGACTCATACGTCCGGTAAACCTGTTGGTGATTGCGCTCACCATGTATGCGGTGCGCGTGTTCTTTTTACCTTATATGCATGAGCCGTGTTCGTGTCAAGGCTGGAATTCGGAACCCTTGGACTTTTTCCTGTTGGTTTTCTCGACTGTAATCATTGCAGCTGGCGGAAATATCATCAACGATTATTTTGACGTAAAAGCCGACCGGATCAACAAACCGGAAAAACTCATTATTACCAAGCACATCAAACCGCGTTGGGCCATTCTAACGCACTGGTTGTTCAACTTCGTGGCATTTGGCATAGCGTGTTACCTGAGTTGGCGACACCAAACCTTTTGGTACATGTTCATTCATTTGCTTAGCATCAATGGTTTGTGGTTTTATTCC
>JBILJP010000508.1:0-3048 GCA_044377135.1 Fluviicola sp. | reverse complement strand
CAATGAGTTCGATGAAATTGTGCGGCAAGATCTTACACGCCATTCCCACGGCAATTCCTTCGGCACCTTGCGCCAATAGAATCGGGAATTTAACCGGTAAATTATCTGGTTCTTTGTTTCGACCGTCGTAACTCAACAACCAGTTGGTCGTTTTCGGGTTAAACACCACGTGGCTGGCAAACTTGGATAAACGTGCTTCGATGTAACGCGGAGCAGCTGCACCATCACCTGTAAGGGTGTTTCCCCAGTTTCCCTGGCAATCGATGAGTAAATCTTTCTGACCCAAAGCGACCAAAGCATCACCGATAGAAGCATCACCGTGCGGGTGATATTTCATGGTATTTCCGATCACGTTGGCGACTTTATTGTAACGTCCGTCATCCAATTCTTTCATGGAATGCATGATACGACGCTGCACCGGTTTGAAACCATCGTACAACGAAGGCACGGCACGTTCCAGAATTACATAAGATGCGTAATCAAGGAACCAGTTTTCATATAATCCACTGAGCGTAATGATGTTGTCGTCGATGGTTTTCTTTTCAAACGGATGCGCTTCATCTTGTCCGTTATCCTCATTCCCATTTTCGTCGTTTTGCTCTTCGCTATCGTTATCTAGCGGAATGTTTTCGTCTTCTGCCATAGTTTATGATGCTTTTTCAATTGAGGCACTCTTCATTTTTTATGATCATTACTTCATTTCTAATTCAAACCTTAATCGATCTTGTTCGATTAATTCTTTCAATTCATCCTCTTTAGGAAGGTAAAGCAAATATTTACTCGCAAACAACTGATTTTGATCCTTTAAAACCGAATACTTTACGATTGTTTCATCTTTTTCAGAGCATAATAAAATACCGATAGTTGGGTTATCTTCATTTGTACGTTTTAAATCATCGTACATTCTCACATACATATCAATTTGCCCAATATCTTGATGTGTTAACGATCCGGTTTTGAGATCAATAATGACAAAACATTTTAAAATGTAATTATAGAATACCAGATCAATATAAAAATCGGAGGTGTCGGTTACGATATGTTGTTGTCTTGCGACAAAGGCAAATCCCTTACCAAACTCCAATAAAAACTGTTGTAAATGATCTATTATTGCCGTTTCAATTGACCGTTCAGAATTTTTATTAAGGGGCTTTAAACCTAAAAACTCAAAAATATATGGATCCTTTAGTACATGCTGGATAGTGGTTGCTTTATCCTCTCCCTTTTGTTGAACCGTCAAAACTCGTTCAAACGCGAGCGAATTAATTTGGCGTTGCAGTTCACGACTATTCCAATTTGATTGAATCGATTCATTTAAATAGTAATTACGTTTTTCAATACTATCCATCCTGGAAATCAATCTGTAATGTGTCCAACTCAATTCGTGACGCAATGCGTCACGAATTGGAAAAGCATTGTAGAATATTCGCATATTTCGCAAGTTACTCTCATCAAACCCTTTACCAAACTCAATTGTTAATTGTTCAGCAAGCGTTTTAAGCGTTTCACTACCATAAGCAGCTTTGGCGTTTCCTCCTTGCTCATTGTTAACTATCAACTCACCAATCTGCCAATAAGTTTCCAATAAAGATGAATTTGCCATTCTATAAACACGTTGCCGTGCTTGAATGACAATATCCTTAATTAGTGTAAACAATTTAGCGTTTTCCATGAAATCTACATTCTTAAATCTATGTAAACGAACAACTAAGACGCTTTTTCAATACGTTCTTCATCTTCTTCCGAAAGTTTCATGTCATCCGGATCTTTTTCCACGCGTAGGTTATCAATGATGAAATCTTGTCGTTCGGGCGTGTTTTTGCCCATGAAATATGACAAAATGGTTTCAATGGAGGCATCTTTGGTTAGCAACACCGGTTCCAATCGAATATCATCACCAATGAAGTGCTGAAACTCATCCGGAGAAATTTCACCCAATCCCTTAAATCGTGTGATCTCTGGATTTTTACCCAACTCCGAAATAGCATCTCTGCGTTCTTGTTCCGAATAACAATAGATCGTCTTCTTTTTATTTCGCACCCTGAACAAGGGAGTTTGCAATACATATACGTGATTGCGTTTCACCAAATCAGGGAAAAATTGCAGGAAGAAGGTCAGCAACAACAACCGAATGTGCATTCCATCGACATCGGCATCGGTTGCGATCACAATGTTGTTGTAACGCAGGTTGTCCATGTCTTCTTCAATGTCCAGCGCCGCTTGAATGAGGTTAAACTCCTCGTTTTCGTACACCACCTTTTTGGTGAGTCCATAACAGTTGAGCGGCTTACCACGCAAGGAAAACACAGCTTGAGTATTTACATCACGCGATTTGGTGATGGATCCACTTGCAGAATCACCCTCGGTAATGAACAAGGTGGTCATTTCGCGTTTTTCGTCTTTCAAGTCGGTCAAATGCGTACGGCAATCGCGTAGTTTTTTATTGTGAAGACTCGCTTTTTTGGAGCGATCACGTGCCAGTTTCCGAATTCCGGAGAGTTCTTTTCGTTCGCGTTCCGATTGCTTGATTTTTTTCTCAAGCGTTTCGGCTACATCCGGATTGCGGTGCAGGTAATTATCCAATTTCTCTTTCAAGAAATCGTTGATGAACGAACGCATAGATTTTCCACCCGGTTCGATCTCTTGTGAGCCTAATTTGGTTTTGGTTTGCGATTCAAAAACCGGTTCCATCACCTTTACGGCAACTGCTGCCACAATTGACTGACGGATATCGGAAGCATCGTAGTTTTTGTTGTAGAAATCGCGGATGACTTTGGCAACTGCTTCGCGAAATGCACTCTGGTGCGTACCGCCTTGAGTTGTATGTTGTCCGTTAACGAACGAATAATAATCTTCTCCGTAGGTTTTTCCATGCGTGAATGCCACTTCGATGTCTTCTCCTTCGAGGTGAATGATCGGATATAGCGGATCGCCATCCATGTTGTCTTCCAACAAATCTTTCAAACCATCTTTCGACTGGTATTTTTCGCCGTTGAAATAAATGCTTAAACCCCGGTTGAGGTAGCAGTAATTCCAGAACATTTTGAT
>JBILJP010000155.1:0-10730 GCA_044377135.1 Fluviicola sp. | reverse complement strand
CCGGATCAACCTGTGCACAAAGACGCATTTGTCAACAAATTGCTAATGCACCGACCATGTTTCTTATTCAACTATTCAATATTGGGTTATCAAGCTCCTTTTGTACGTCAATCGGAAGTTGATTTGTTTGAGAAACTGTATTTCGACGCCGTGCGTTTGGGCGAATTTGTTTCCGACCCGCGCATTGCCGAACCGCTTTTGCGTAATTCTGATTTATTGTCAATCGACTTGCAGGCAGTTAGAGCCTCCGATTTCAAAGGAGATCACTACCAAAATCCAAACGGTTTTTACAACCATGAATTATGTCAGCTTGCTCGTTACGCCGGAATCAGTGACAAATTAACGTCTTTGGGTATATTCAACCTCCTTCCCGGGAATCTTGGTGAGCAGTCCCATCAGGAAGTTGCGCAATTGATTTGGTACTTCATGGATGGTGTTTCGCAACGAATGGGTGATTTCCCGATCGGTTCAAAAAAAGATTATATCCGATTTACAGTCTTCATGGAAGAAATAAAACACGATCTTGTTTTCTTCAAAAGCAATAAATCGGATCGATGGTGGATGGAAGTGCCTTATCCGCCGAAAGACGGCAATAAATACGAACGTCACCACTTGGTTCCCTGCAATAAAAACGACTATGATTTGGCGTTAGAAAACGACATTCCGAATCTTTGGTGGAGAACTTATCAAAAATTAGGGTAACCTTTTTTAAATTCCGACATATAAGCACAGCATGTTAATATTCAGTTATCTTCAACATTGGATTGTGGAAAACTGATCAAGTAATTAATAAAAAGTTTTTATTGTTCCGAAAAATACTTATTTTAGTCGCCAATTGGCTAAAATTTGTTAAAGTCAGAATAGTAAATACCGTACTAAGTACACTGTTTATGAAGAAAAGATTACTCGCTCTGTCAACATTGATGTTCGCATCAGTAGGGGTATTTGGTCAGCAAGATATGGCCTTAACGCACTTTTTCTACAACAAAATGTTGTTCAATCCTGGTTCAACCGGAATTGATGAAGGAATTTGTGGGTCGTTGCTTTACCGTAACCAATGGGATAAGGTAAATGGCGCGCCTAATTCAGCAACCTTTAATGCTGAGGCCAATATTGAACGTTGGTTTCCTGCAGGTGTCGGAATTACGTTTGCACATGATGCAATCGGTTTTAACCGCCAAAACAATTTTGCGTTGAATTATTCGCAGCATGTCACTACTAGTGTTGGTACTTTAGGTATTGGTATTGGTGTGGGCTTCATGAACTTCGGTTTAAATCCTACGTGGGTTCCGCCTACAACAAGTTTTGACCCAACCTTGCCTGCAAGTAGTTCAGCAACGGCGTTTGACTTAAACGCCGGGCTTTATTGGAAAGGAACGACTAAGCCTTACTACATCGGTATATCGTCGACTCACTTGCCGGCTCCTATTTTAGCGCAATCATCCAGTTTGTTAGCTAGTCCTGCAGTGAATTACAACACTGCTCGTCACTACTACTTCATGGGAGGTTATGTCTTTGAAGAGTTAGGTCCTGGTAACTTAGATGTTCAAGCTTTAGTGCAATCCGATTTGATAAAGACCTCATTTAACGTGAATGCGCGCTATATTCTCAATAATCAATTTTATGGAGGTTTAAGCTATCGTTCGTCTGATGCGGTTTCTGTTATGGCTGGTTTTATTCCATGGCCAGGAGCTGCAATTAGCTACTCTTATGACCTTACATTGAATAAGTTGTCAAATGTATCGAGAGGTACGCATGAGTTGGTTGTGAAGTACTGTTACTACCTTCCACCACCACCACGTACTGTATCAAATCACCCGAGATGGTTGTAAAATCAAAAAAAAATTAAAAATCTTTGTAACCATTTTTTGAACGATTCCGTTATATCGAAAATATTGATCCTGTAGATTGTTAGTGATAGATCCGGAGTTGTAAATTTGAACTAGAATGAAAAAACTGTTGTTAATCGGTTTAATTGGGGCCTTCTTGGCTGCTTGTAGTACGCGTAGCGGACACTTGACAGGAGTATTAGGTCGACGCGTATATCAACCGGAGTTACCTCTGGGGATGGTATATATTCCATCGGGTTCTTACAATATGGGAGAGAACGATCAGGATGTTCCTTTTTTGCACCAAACACGTGCGAAAACGGTATCCGTTCAGGCTTTCTATATGGATCAGACGGAAATCACCAACAATGAATATCGTCAATTCGTGGAATGGGTGAGAGACTCCATTGCTCGTGAATTGATTTATTCAGGTATTGAGGAAGATGATGATGCTGCGGATTTCATTAATTACTCTGACGATTACTTCGACGGAGTAGAGATGGTAGAGTTTGATCCTGCCAACAGAGATGAAAACCGTGCTCAATTCTCACTCAATTGGGATAGAAAGTTCTCTTACGATGATGAAGAGTATCTTCCGTTATTGGCAGATATGTATTATCCGCAAGCTGAGCGTTTCTACAAACGTCGCGATGTAGATACACGTAAGTTGATCTATAAGTACTATTGGATCGATTTCAGAGAAGCTGCTCGTCGCGGTCGTATAGACATTGTAGCTAATGGTTACGATAATCAAGGTAACAAAGTTGCTCAGGAGCACCGTGAGTTGAATACGCCTCCTCATCCGTTTACGGAAGAGCCGCAAGGTCAAGATGCCGATTTAGGTTACTTCAATAAAAAAGGTCAAAACAATGCCATCCGTGGTCATGCTGATCGTCAACGTTTCATTATCGATGAAGCAATTCAGGTATTCCCTGATACTCTTTGCTGGGTGCGTGATTTCACCTACTCATTCCATGATCCGATGACAAACATGTATTTCTGGCATCCGGCTTATGATAATTATCCTGTAGTTGGTATCACATGGGTTCAGGCAAAAGCGTTCAGCGTTTGGAGAACACAGTTGTTGAATACATGGTTGGTTGCAATGGGCGATTTGTTTGTGAACGACTTCCGTTTGCCGACTGAAGCAGAATGGGAAAGAGCAGCTCGTGGTGATTTGAATAACTCACCTTATCCATGGGGAGGTCCTTACATCCGTAACGAAAGCGGTTGTTTCTTAGGAAACTTTAAACCGATGAGAGGTCGTTATTTTGAGGATGGTGGTTTCCATACAGTGAAAGCTTACTCATACAATCCAAACGGTTGGGGACTATACTGCATGGCAGGAAACGTTTCCGAATGGTGTGAAACAGCGTATGACGAATCGATGTACGAATTTTCTCATGACTTGAATACCGAATACAGATACGATGCAATGGACTGGGATCCACCTTCCATGAAACGTAAAGTGTTGCGCGGTGGTTCTTGGAAAGACATCGGTTATTATTTGCAAACATCAACTCGTACTTACGAGTATCAAGATACGGCCAAATCGTACGTAGGCTTCCGAAATGTGATGACTCACTTAGGACGTGGCGGACGTGACTTCTCAAAAGAAGGTGGCGAAGAAATTCGTAGCGATATCCAACTTCGCTAAGAATAACAACAAACAATTACAAACAAAAATCTTTAGTTTAAACCTAAAAAAAACAAGAAAACTATGAAACCAGGAAGTAAAGGATGGAAAAAGTTTATGGCGAAACTCTACGGTTTCGGTGCGGCAGTCGTTATCGTGGGAGCTTTGTTTAAAATTCAACACTGGCCAGGTGCCTCTGAGATGTTGATTATTGGTCTTAGTACAGAGGCTTTGATCTTTATCTTCTCAGCATTCGAGCCGATTCACGAAGATCCGAATTGGGAGCTTGTATATCCTGAGCTTGCTTTAGGACACAGTGATGATTTAGATCATGATGCACTTCCTGCAACTCGCGGTGGTGGAGCTAGAGGTGGTAACGGTATTACCGATCACCTTGACAAAATGCTTGAAGAAGCTAAAATTGACGGTGAATTATTAGAGCGTCTTGGAGATGGAATGCGTGCTTTGGGCGAAAATGCTGCTCAATTGAAAGGTGTTACTTCTGCTGCTGCTGCAACTGATTCTTATGTATCGTCTTTGCAAGCTGCTTCTGACAAAGTTTCTTCATTATCTGAAGCTTACGAGAGAGCGTCTGTGTCAATCTCTGGTATGACTTCTAATACACAAGAAGGTGAATCATTCGGTGAACAAATGCAAAAAGTTTCTAAAAACTTGGCTGCATTGAACAACGTATACGAATTGCAATTGAAAGGTTCATCAGCTCACTTAGAGGCTACTGAGAAATTCCAAGGTCAAGTAACTGAAATGATGAAAAACTTGTCTGATTCTGCTGAAGATACACGTCTTTACAAAGAGAACATGGCAATGTTGTCTAAAAACTTGACTGATCTGAACGCCGTTTATGGTAACATGCTTAAAGCTATGACAATCGCGAGATAAGCTCTCGTTATTATTAGTTGTTAACATTAGGAATGTAAACCAATAAAATTTAATAGATCATGGCAGGAGGAAAAGAAACCCCAAGACAGAAGATGATCGGTATGATGTACTTGGTATTAACTGCGCTTTTGGCGTTGAACGTATCCAAGTCTATCCTCGATGCTTTTGTTGCAATTGAAGAAAATACACAAAAATCAAACATTGCCCAATTAGATCGTGGTAACGGTTTTAAAGGAGATGTGAAATCTGAAATCAGTACTACGAAAGGGCCTGATAATGAAGCGAAACTCAAAAAGCTAAAGAAAATTTTAGCTCAAATGGAGGAAGTGGATAAGATTACCGAAAAGATGATTCAAGACATTGATAAAATCAAAGTTGAAATCTTAAAGGAGTCAGGCGAAGACGTTACCAAAATGAAAATGAATGATGAAGAAGCCATTATGTGGGCTAAAGGAGAAGGTTGTAAACCGGCTCGTATGCACTTGATGGCTGTTCAGGCAAAGGATCAATATGATGTTCCGATGCATATCATCGTTGGTGAGGATATTAAAAATCCTACCGGTTCAGGTAAAAAATTGTGGTCTGATTTAGTAAACTATCGTAGTAAACTTGTTGAAGTTGTAGGTACTTACAAAGAAGGTGAAAAATCATTTTCAATTAAACCGAAAGCAATCAACACTTTCAAAGACAATACGGATTTGGAAGCTCAAGTTGAAAAAATGATTCTTGCTTCTAAAGCGAATATCAAACGTGATGGTAATAAAACAGAGTTAGGTGAAGATGGTCAAGTGTTGAAAGACATCTACATTGGTCTTACCAAACAAGAGCGTGTTAAACAACACGAAACTGACGGTGTTCACTGGATTGGTGCAACGTTTGACCACGCTCCATTGGTAGCTGCAGTAGCATCATTGTCATCTATGCAACAGGATATCTTATCCGCTAGAGCAATGGCGTTGGCTCACTTGAAGTCTAAAGTATCTACAGGTGAATACTCATTCAACAAAATTGTTGGTTTAGCTTATGGTCCTGCCATTGCTACGGCGAATGAAGAAGTTGAAGTAAAAGTAATGATGGCTGCATTTGACTCGGATAACCAGCCTACTGTTAAATACGGTGGTGGTACATTCCAGGGTACAGGTGGACAATATGTCATCAAAACAAAAGCTGGTTCAAGTGATATGAACTTGTCAGGTACGGTTTCAATTAAGAATAAAGCAGGTGTTGAAAAAGTTGAAAATTGGACACACACTGTAAAAGTGATGAAACCTCAAGGAACAGTTTCTTTGCCTGAGATGAACATGTTATACCGTGGTTACAACAATATTGTTGAAGGTGTAGCTTCAGGTTACGATGAAACGGTATTGAGCGGAAATGGTGTAAGCCTTTCTAAATCAGGTAACCAATACATTGCAAAAGTAAGTGGTTCAAGTAGAGAGGTTTCGATCTCAATTTCAGGTAAAAACAACGTTACAAAGAAAACACAACAATTGGGTGTATTCAAGTTCCGTGTGTCTAACTTGCCTCCTCCGTCATTGTACTTAGGTACATTAGCGAGCGGATCTACTGCAGGATCATCTGCTGTGAAAGCAATGAGCGCATTGTTCATGAAGTATCCACCGGAAATTCCATTGAAAGCTACTTTTGAAGTAGGTACTTGGGAAGTTTCGGTATCAGGAGCTCCAAGAACTGTTCAAGGTTCAGGAAAATCATTATCACCTGAAGCACTTAATTTGATTAAACAAGCAAAACCAGGGAATACAGTTAGTATCTCAGGTAAGTTTAAAGGTCCTAACTCAGGATTTGCTGCTTGTGTGATCAAGGTACAATAAGAGAATTTAAAACTAAGAAAGATGAAACGTTTACTAATCTGCGCAATGGTTGCACTATCTGGAGCAGCCTTGGCACAACCGGAGATCAATGGAGGTCCTGTGAATGTTCCCTATGCTGGGGTCGTTGATGGGGTTTACATTACTGAGCATATTCCTACGAAGCGCATGATTCCTTATGAGTTTGTTCGCGAAGCGGATGTAACTTGGAGTAAGCGTGTGTGGCGTGTAATCGACATGCGTGAGAAAATCAATCATCCGATCTATTTGCCGTTCGATTACTACGATCCGCAAAACAATTGGGTGCGTAACTCTTCACGTTGGTCGCTTTGGACGATCATGAAACACCACATCCTTAACGGAGATTTGGACATGTTCTCACCGGATAATCCCTACGATTATACCATGCGTGATGGCGATCAGTTCAAATATCCAATTGTTCCTGAAGAAGGTAAAAGTTATGCTACGGATTCAATTTTTCGTGGAATTGCTTTCCAATACCTTGGAAAATTAGGTCCTCAGTCTACAACACCTATCGCAAACGAATACGGTGAAGACTCGGTGGTCTATCTTCCGGACGGAACAACGGAATACGTCTATCCTCCGCGTGATACTACCTGGATTTTGTCGAAAGACATCGTTCAGTACCGTATCAAGGAAGATTGGTTTTTCGATAAGGAACGTTCTGTGTTGGATACACGTATTTTGGGAATTGCTCCGGTAATTTACCTGAAAGACGATAACAACCAGATCTTGGGTTTACGTGAAACGTTTTGGTTATACTTCCCGCACTGTCGTTATGTGTTCAATAACTACTTCGTTTACAACGAGCAAAACGATGCTCAATGGATGAGTTTCGATGACATGTTCTGGAAACGGCAATTCAGTAGTACGATCTATAAGGAAAGTAACGTTTTTGATCGTGAGATCGAGTCGTACCGAACGGGTGTTGATGCCTTGATGGAATCGGAGAAAATTACCGAGGAAATCAGGTTGTTTGAACACGACGTTTGGAACTTCTAATTTTACTTAAGTAATCTTTAATCTATATCATATGAAAACAAAAATGTTTATTGCGGGTTTTGTAGCTGTGGCTAGTCTTAGTGCTTTCACTTTGACTAATAATTCCTCCAAAAGTAAATCTACCTACATCAAAGCAGGTACTTACCAATGGCAGACTTGTACCACTACTAATGGTGCGACTGGTAAGAAATGTGTTTCAGGTAGCGCTAATAACTGTGTATGGTCATCAGCTAATGTTTTTTGCGAAGCTAAGTAATAGTTTTATTTTAGTGAAAGGACTGTCTCGTTTCGAGTCAGTCCTTTCTCATTTATGTTCAGTCTGTTAGATTTTATTCATTTGATCCCATAAGTTATATTATCTAAGGAAGAACTTTTTAATCAAATTACCCTTATGCCTATTTTATCTAAGTTTAGCTTTTTGTTTTTTTTTCTAATTACAATTTTATTAGGTTGTAATGGAAATGCAGATTTCTCTAAACAGACAAGTAAAGTTGGACTAAGATTAGAATTGGATTCTCTGGTATTAAATAATCATTTGAATTTACAATCTTTACAAGAGGTAATTTCGACTGGTTCAGTGCAATTTTCCGATAGTGCTAAAATTTATTTTGTTTTAGATGATATGGTGACTATTTGGAACCTTTCTAACTACCACTATACAACAGCTTTGTATCAACTTGATAATCTTAATTCTTCCTCAAGTATAATTGCTGTAAAAAATCAACTTTTATATTTTACTGATAGTGGTAAAATATGGAAATTAAAAGATTCAACTTTTACTTTGATTTGGGACTTATCAGAAAATGACGTTTTGAAGAAAAAAGGTTTAAAAGTGAATAGTACTTTTGGATATACGTTAGAGCCTAAATTCATCAATGATTCTTTAATTTTACTTCAAAATCTTCAGGATTATAGTCGGAATCATTATTTCAACAAAAAAAATCCGTTGTTTTCAATTTTCAATCTAAAAAATAAAACAGTTTCTTTATTAAAATATAGTATTCGAAGTGATTTTTTTGAATGTGATAGACCAGCAAGAAGTCAAATTGATGGGACCGTAGTTGGTGATACATTATTAGTTTCATATATGTACTCAGATAGCGTTGATCTTTTTTCTATTAAGAAAAATAAGATGATTGGCCGAGTTTCTATGAGATCGAATGCTCAACATGAGCAAATTGAATGTATGTGGAATATGGAAGACGAATTTGAGGTGTTTCGTTACAATGTGGAATCGCCTTTTTATTCACAATTATTGTATAATAGTTACAATGATTATTATTATAGAGTTTATCATCCGAAACAAGAAAGGAGGAACGGGAAGTTCTTTACAATTGAAGAAGATAGAAAATCATGTATCGTAGTTTTTAATAAAAAACTTGAATGGGTTGGAGAAATTGAATTAGACGATCATTTTGTTTTCCTATCTCCAATGAATAAGGGGGTTCTTATAAACTGCAGACAAAGAATTTCGAAGGAAAATATTACTTTCAAAATAATTAAGCACAAAGTCTGATGTATAAATTGTTGTTTTTCATAAGTTTAATATTTGTTACTTCGTGTAACAACTCTAATGATTTTGATTTGATTGAAGAATTTCTGATCAATCAAAAAATTGGTAACTCTGCCGAGATTGGATTTTTAAATCCAGGTTTTTGTGGTTCTTGTACTGATTATTCTATTTCATGGCTTGAAAAGAAAGCAAAGAAGTTGAAAGGGCACAAACTTTACATTATTTCTACGGGAGAGTTAAGTCCTGAATACAAATCCAGGCTTGTAAGCGCTAAATATGTAATCTTAAATAAAAAGCAAGAAGAAGTATCTAGATTAGGAATACCATTATCTGCATTTACATTTGTGGAGTTCAAAGATTCTAAAGTTATTGATTTAGAGGTTGTTAAATGATTTGTTCTTTGATCTAAGAAAAAATATTGGAGCCCCTTCTGCCTTTGGTGGAAGGGGCTTTTTTGTGCGTATAACTTTGGCAATCTATCCTGTAACGATTTTATTTCCGGGCGTTTATAAATTACCTAAACAGCAATTTAAAACCCTTAGAGAAATGAAAAAAGCACTAACCATCGTTGCGGTATCCCTATCGGGGATGGCTGTTGCGCAATGCACCATTAATGTTGGTCCGGTAAACGTCCCCAGAGCAGGTGTAATTGACGGAATTTACCTTCCGGAAAACATTCCTACCAAGCGCATGATTCCCTATGAATATGTTCGGGAAGCAGATGTGGTTTGGAGTAAACGCGTGTGGCGAACAATTGACATGCGGGAGAAAATCAATCATCCCTTGTATTATCCGTTCGATTCGTATGATCCGCAGCATAATTGGATCAGCAATTGCTCACGTTGGTCGCTGTGGACCATTTTAAAGTACAATGTACTGCATGGCAGTTTGGATATGTTTTCAAATTATAATCCTTATGATTTCACCATGGTGGATGGCGACCAATTTAAATATCCGATTGTGCCCGAAGATGGAAAAAATTATTACACCGATTCTGTCTTTCGGCAAACGGCTTTTCAGTATTTAGGGAAATTGGGACCACAATCTGTGATACCTCTTTCAACATATGACGGCATCGATTCTACAATAACAAACGCCGCTGGAATTGTAGAATACGTATATCCGCCGCGAGATACTACCTGGATTATGTCAAAAGACATTGTTCAATACCGGTTGAAAGAAGATTGGTTTTTCGATAAGGAACGTTCGGTGATGGATGTGCGTATTTTAGGAATTGCGCCGGTTGTTTATCAAACAGATGCCAACAATCAAATTCTAGGTCTACAAGAAGTTTTCTGGCTCTATTTCCCGCATTGCCGGTATGTGTTGAGTAACTACTTTGTTTACAATCAACAGAATGATGCACAGTGGATGAGTTTCGACGATCTGTTCTGGAAACGCAAATTCAATAGTACTGTTTACAAAGAAAGCAATGTGTTCGATCGAAGCATTGATTCATACAGAACAGGTGTGGATGCGTTGATGGAATCTGAAAAAATAACCGAGGAAATGCGCACGTTTGAAAGTAATGTCTGGAATTTTTGATACTTTATTCCGGCTTTTTGAAGATCCCTTTTCGTCTTAGGCGGAGAGGGATTTTTTGTTAAATCGTTGTGTTTCCGGTTACTTTCTTTTTTCGGTGCATTCTGCTGCTATAAACCCAATAAATCAACAATCATGGCAGGAGGTAAAGAAACACCCAGACAAAAGATGATCGGAATGATGTATCTTGTCTTAACCGCGCTACTGGCGCTGAATGTATCCAAAACGATTCTGGATGCTTTTGTAGCCATCGAAGAAAATATTCAGGTTGCGAATGAAACCGAATGGCAACGCGGAGAAGAAAAACTTTCGGAACTCAACGAAAGTGCTTCAAACGGCGAATCGGCCGAAACACGCGAAAAAGCCAAAAAGTTATTGAAAACGATCAAAAAAATTGATCAAATGACCGCCGATCGTATTCGTGAAATAGACGCTTTGAAATTGGAAATCCTGGATGC
>JBILJP010000507.1:0-3052 GCA_044377135.1 Fluviicola sp. | reverse complement strand
TTTATAGACCTTGCAGGTTTTGTGAACAATTACAAAAACATGACCGAGTTTACCTTCGGTAATTACATTCCGGATAGCATTTCACCGAGTTTGAATCCTAACAATCCGGGATATATTTTAAAATGGTTGGGCTTTAGAGCCGAAAATGCAGAGTCGGCGCAAATTTCCGGAGCAGAGTTGTCGATCAGCGGAGAAGGCGACATCGGCAAGGTGAAAATTCAAACGCTCATGGGTTATACCTATATGAATCCGGTGACGAAAAACAAAGATTCTGTTTACCTCGCTACATTTTCAGACAGTGTATCGACCATGCTGAAATACCGTTTCCGCCACATGGCCAAATTCGATATGCAGGCTACTTACAAAGGGTTTAGTTTGGGAGCATCCATGCGTATGAACAGTTTCATGACCAATATTGACGCTACGTTTGAAGACGGGGTTTTGGGAACCGAAATATTACCGGGTTTGAAACGCTATCGCCAGGAAAACAATGGTATGACCTATGTTTTCGACCTCAGAATTGGTTATGAATATGCTAAGCATTATCGCATCGGTTTTATGATCAACAATATTCTGAATGCCGAGTATTCAAGCAGACCAGGAGATGTGCAGCCTCCGAGAACATTTCTGGTGCAGTTGCAGTATAAACTTTAATTTAATTTTTGATGCTTGATTATTAATGTTGGATGAAAACTTCAGTTAGTATCTCAATCCTGGAAGTTCTTATTAAATCATCAAATGAAAAGGAGTGATATTCTAAAAGCTTAGGAAAGCTCAATCAAAAATTAAGCATCAAAAATCAAACATTCTTACATTTGTCCCAAAACAATCCTATGCGTATCCTCGGTGTTATTCCTGCTCGTTATGGTTCTTCTCGTTTTCCGGGAAAACCGCTCATTGACCTGAAGGGAAAAACAATGATTCAGCGTGTTTACGAAGGCGCGAAACAATCGACCATGCTGACAGATTTGGTGGTGGCTACCGATGACGAGCGCATCTTTACAGAGGTATTACGTTTCGGTGGAAAGGCATGCATGACAGCTGCGCATCACCAAACGGGAACCGATCGTTGTGCGGAAGTAATTGCTGCGTTGGCGGAAAACTATGATGTGGTGATCAACATTCAGGGTGATGAACCCTTGGTAAATCCGTTGCAATTGGATAGCTTGCTTGCTGCATTTCACGACTCGTCGGTTGATATTGCTACGCTGGCTTCGCGTTCCATTGAAGAAGCTGACCTTATCAATCCGAATCGGATCAAATTGGTGGTCAATCACCAACAACGCGCCCTCTATTTTTCCAGAAGCGCTGTTCCCAATTTTGCCAATGCGAAGGGAAAACCGCTGGAAGTTTATCCTTACTTGCGCCATATCGGGTTGTATGCTTATCGTTCGGCTGTTCTGAGCGAAATCAGTCAATTAAAACCGACAGAATTAGAGCAGGTAGAATCATTGGAACAATTGCGCTGGTTGTATTACGGCTACAGTATCAAGGTAATAGAAACAGATATTGAAACGCCGAATATCGATGTGCCCGAAGATGTGGCAAAAGTGTTGGAGTTTCTGTAGATAGGACTTTTGCCGTTTTTTTTCGAAGGTAATAGCAATGCTTTTTTCGACGCCAACAACATACTATTTGTTTAGTTGAACCCGAGTATTTAGGAATTTAGTTACCTTTGCGCAATAATTATTAAGAATGATCAGAAATCTACTGTACGCCTTCATTTCTCTAATCGGAGGCACATGCACCATCCAAGCTCAAATTTACGACAACGGTCCTTTATACAACAGTTCAGGAACCGGTGCTGGTGGTGCTAATCAAAGTATTCTTTACACTACTACTTTTGGTATGGGAACCATTGGTTTTGGACAACAGCAAACAACGTTTAACCGCATTGCAGACGATTTTACTGTTGATTGTGAGTGGACTATCGATTCCATTTATTTGTACGGTTATCAAACTGGTTCAACAACCACATCTACCTTTACGGGCTACACGCTACGTATTTGGGATGGTGTTCCGGATGCTGTTGGCTCAAACGTTATTTGGGGTGATACAACTACGAACCGATTGATCCGTTCCGTATTCAGCAACGTTTATCGTGTTACTGAAACCACTTCGGGCAATTCTACTCGTCCCATCATGCAAAACACCGTTAACATTGGTGGGTTCACGTTATCTGCAGGAACTTACTGGTTCGATTGGGCAGCTACAGGATCTCTCGCTTCAGGACCATGGCAGCCATCACGTGTGCCTTCCGGGCAAGCAATTACAGGAAATGGCCGTCAACGAATAGGTGGTACTTGGAACAACTTGCTTGATGGAGGAACCGGAACACCGGCACAGGGAGCACCGTTTAAAGTATTCGGAACAGCGGCCTCAGTAACCGCTAATGCAGGTATTGATGTTTCTCTTTGTTCTAACACAATTGCTACTTTAGGAGGATCACCAGCAGGTCTAAGTTCAGTAAACAGCCCACTTATCTACGCTTGGCAAGGTATTGGAATCAGTGATACAACGTTGAGTAATCCTACCATTGTTGTTTCTGACACCTTGCAATACATATTGACAGTAAGCGACACCAACGGATGTGTTGGAATGGATACAATCACCATCACATATCTTCCTGTAAATGCCGTTTCGATCGATGTTGCTGAAACAGCATTTTGTATGGGTGAGAGTGACATTCTAGTTGCTAATCAGCCATTCCTTGTTAGCTGGAGCACTGGAGATACTACGAATATGATCTCTGTTTATTCAGGCGGAGCATACGTTGCCTACTTTACCGATGTGAATGGCTGTAGCACCTCTGATACCGCGATAGTGTCTGTTTGGAGCTTGCCTTCGTTAACTGTAAATGATTTAATCGTTTGTGACGGTGACCAAGTTCAATTAATTGGCACAAGTGACAATCCAATCTTTTGGAATGATACAATTGCAAACGGAACGTTTGTTGATGTGACACAAACCATTGATTACACTGCGAGTGCGGCTGACACCAACGGTTGTGTTTCTGTTGACACTATTACGGTGACATTGGCACCATTGCCTA